>NZ_NOXY01000041.1:0-783 GCF_002258735.1 Rhodococcus sp. WWJCD1 | reverse complement strand
AATGGCGAGGGATCTGACACAGCTCGAGCTTCTGCAGGAGCTGGTACCCACTGCCGAAGACAACGTGAACCGTCACATCACGATGGCGCGCGAATGGCATCCCCACGACTACGTGCCGTGGGACGAGGGCCGCAACTTCGCCGCCCTCGGTGGCCAGGACTACGACCCCGAACAGTCCAAGCTCTCCGACGTCGCCCAAGCCGCGATGATCACCAACCTGCTCACCGAGGACAACCTGCCCTCCTACCACCGTGAGATCGCCGAGAACTTCTCCCGCGACGGAGCCTGGGGCACCTGGGTCGGCCGCTGGACCGCCGAAGAGAACCGCCACGGCATCGTCATGCGCGACTACCTCGTCGTCACCCGCGGCGTCGACCCCGTCGCCCTCGAAGAAGCCCGCATGATCCACATGACCAACGGCTACGCCTCCCCCGCCGGATCACAGGTCGGTCTGCTGCACTCGGTCGCGTACGTCACCTTCCAGGAACTCGCCACCCGCGTCTCGCACCGCAACACCGGCAAGGTCTGCGACGACCCGATCGCCGACCGGATGCTCCAGCGCATCGCCGCCGACGAGAACCTGCACATGATCTTCTACCGCAACATCACCGGCGCGGCGATGGACATCTCCCCCGATCAGACGCTGCAGGCCGTCTCGGACATCGTGACCAACTTCGTCATGCCCGGTGCCGGGATGCCGAACTTCCGCCGCAACGGTGTGCTCATGGCCAAGCACGGCATCTACGACCTGCGTCAGCACCTCGAAGACGTCGTCTGGCCGGT
>NZ_NOXY01000033.1:0-251011 GCF_002258735.1 Rhodococcus sp. WWJCD1 | reverse complement strand
GTTCGTCATCCTGCGGGCCGGCGAGGAGAACACCGGCGATGCGTTGATCGCCGAACTCAAAGCGCAGGTCTCCAAGGAGATCTCACCGATCGCCCGGCCACGCGAGATCTCCATCGTGCCGGAATTGCCGAAGACCCGCTCCGGCAAGATCATGCGACGCCTCCTCCGCGACGTCGCCGAAGGCCGCGAACTCGGCGACGTCTCCACCCTCGTCGACCCGAAGGTATTCGAGGCAATCAAAAAAGGCCGCTAGCAAACACTCTCAGTCGATCGATCGGCACCAGCACCCGCATTGCTTCAACGTAGCTGGTGCAACCTCGGTCTTTGACGCAAGGAAACTATGACCCAATTCGTGAAACTCCAGACGCCAGAGGATCACACCGGAGTCGGAATCATCTGCATCGACCGGCCGCCGCACAATCTGCTCAGCCGACAAGTACAGATGGAGATCGCCGCCGCGGCCGAGGAGACAAACCGACGCTCCGATATAAGCGCCGTAGTGGTGTACGGCGGTCCGAAAACTCTCGCGGCCGGAGCCGACATCAAGGAGCTGCACTCCATGACCTCGGCCGAACTACGCGCGGATGCCCGCCGCCTTCAACAACATCTCGGTGCCATTGCGGACATCGGCAAGCCGACGGTCATGGCAATCACCGGTCTGGCTGTCGGTGCCGGTCTCGAGCTGTGCCTAGGGGCCGACCGACGTATTGCCGCCGCGAACGCGAAGCTCGGGCTCCCCGAAACCAAGTTCGGAATCATGCCGGGAGGCGGGGGCACACAGCGTTCGTGAGCAGCCGTAGCTCGCATAGAGGGCGGCACCGCTACCGGGACCGTAGTCGAGGACTTCGCCGACTACCTGCTCACCGTCCCCGCCGCCGGCCGAAACTGGGCGATGGGCCATCGCAACGAACGGCGGAACGCTGATCTTCGCCGACGACGCCGACATCATCATCGAGCATCACAAATCCGAACCGTCGACGACAACACCGGAGACACCGAACGACGTCAGCGACAAGACCTGACCGGTGGACATCTACTCAATTCTGGTTGCCTCGGTCATCGGGTTCGTGGCCGTACTGGGCATTGTCTTACCAGTCCTGCTGGTCACGACGATCATCGCCATCACGCGGGCGCTGCGAAACCGCACCAAAGGTTCCCAAAACAAACACCCGGCGTCAGCACCAAGTGCAGCCGACTTCTGACACTGACAAACGTCATCGACACTACTGATCCTCGCGTTGATCGCCCACGCTGTCGGAAAGTCGATTCGCGTCGCGATCACCGCGTAAAGAGCCACGTCATCGACAGGCTGAGCGTATCGCGAACGTCGCTACGGCCCGGACGACGGCGTAGGCGCGTGATACGCATAGGCGTACTCAAAGTCTATCCCGGACATCGTCGTCCATGTCCGGACCGCCCGGCAGATTCAAGGCCCACCACAACCGGCGCCGATACTCCGCACCCGAAATCCCGAACGCTACGAAGATGTCCTCATCATCGGCACCACCGTACGGTTCCCGACGCACCGCAAACCCCACAAAAATCTCAGCTGACCGCTCGTCCGTCATACCGAAATTCTCGCCGACCTATCGACCGTCCGCACACTCCCACC
This sequence comes from Rhodococcus sp. WWJCD1, assembly GCF_002258735.1. NCBI lineage: Bacteria > Bacillati > Actinomycetota > Actinomycetes > Mycobacteriales > Nocardiaceae > Rhodococcus > Rhodococcus sp. WWJCD1. The sequence continues at coordinate 249,399 of NZ_NOXY01000033.1, read as the reverse complement.
ACAGCCCCGACAAACCGAAACCTGCGAGGCCCCGATTGCGCACTCCACTTCTGCTCCCAGATTGTCGGGAGTGGCCGATTAACGGTGGGTGAGTCTCGTTGGGCTCTGGTGAGACAATAGATGCTTGTCTGGTGTGGAGAGTAGGAGCTGTTGCAATGTCGACACGGAGGATAGATCCGGGGGCTGTGCGTCGACGGGTTATCGAAGCCACTGTCGAATGCCTGGTTGAGCACGGGTACGCGGGCACAACGACGCAGCGGGTGCAGCTCGAGGCCGGGGTGTCTCGCGGGGCTTTGTTGCATCATTTTCCGAGTAAACCTGCGATGTTTCTCGCTGCTGTGCAGCACGTCGGGGAACAACAGGAATTGGCGATACGCGCGGCGGCAGAGCGCAGCATCAGCGGACCCGATCGACTGGACTTCGCGTTCGAGGTGTTGCACGAGGCGATGTCGGGGCCTTTATATCTGGCCGGCTATGAATTGTGGATGGCGGCGCGAACGGACAGCGATTTGCGTTCGGTTCTCACCCCGTACGAGCGGACAGTCGGTCAGAACCTGCGGGAGTTGGGTGTGATGGTCTTCGGGCCCGAAGTCGCCACGCTGCCGGGGTTTGCGACAGCGTTCGAGTCGCTGGTTCAGATGTTTCGGGGCCTTGCATTGACCGGGGTTCTTCGTGAGAACCCGGATCGGGACAAGGAGCTGATTTCCGCGTGGCGCTCGGTCTTCCCGATAATGTGCGGCGTGGCGCAGCCGTAGCCCGCTTGCCGTTGATGGGGTTGTCGGGGTGTGTCATCGGTAGAGACGAATGAGGGCTTCGGCGACGCACGCCGGCTTGGCGTTCTCGGCAATCTCGATCGTCGCGATCAGGGTGAGCTGCACGGCGTCGTCCGCTGCCGGTTCCACCGCCGCAACAGAGGCAGTGGCGCGTATTCGAGCTCCGCTCGGGACCGGCGCGGGGAAGCGAACTTTGTTGAGCCCGTAGTTCAACGCCATCGAGGTCCCGTGCACTTCGAAGAGTTCCGGAAGCAATCTGGCCAGGATCGAGAGGGTGAGGTATCCGTGTGCGACGGTGGTGCCGAAGGGTCCACTGCGTGCGCGTTCAGGGTCGGTGTGAATCCACTGGTGATCGCCGGTTGCGTCCGCGAACTGGTCGATCATGTGCTGATGCACCGTGATCCAGCCCGTTGCGCCCAGATCTTGTCCCACTGCGACGTCGAGAGAGTCGACCGAATCGAAGGTGTGCATCAGCCGATCAGCCCTCCACTGCACGCGAGAACCTCGCCGGTGATGTAGTCGGACTCGGGTAGGCAGAACAAGTACACCGCCCCGGCTGCTTCTTCGGGGGTGCCGAGACGGCCGAGGGGTGCGATGTGTTGCGCTGCTTGCAGGATCATCGGATTGACTCCTACTTTGATCTCACGTCCGTCTATGTCGACGGTGGCGTCACCGTCTGCGCTGGCTTCGGTGAGTCTGGTCTTGATCAACCCGAAGGCCACTGCATTGACGGTGACGTGGTAGCGGCCCCATTCTTTGGCCATGGCTTTGGTCATCCCGAGGATGCCTGCTTTGGCCGAAGAATAGTTCACTTGGCCGGCGTTCCCGTAGAGACCGGCAAGCGAGGAGATGTTGACCACTTTGCGGGTAATACATTGTCCTGCAGCGCTTTCACGTTTGGCTGCGGCGCTGATGATGGGTTGGGCTGCTCGTAGTATTCGATACGGCGCTTTGAGGTGGACGTCGAGGATTGCATCCCACTGTTCGTCGCTCGTCTTCTGGATGACGCCGTCCCATGTGTAGCCGGCGTTGTTGACGATGATGTCGAGTCCGCCGAACGACGTGACGGCGGTGTCGACGAATCTTTCGGCGAACCCGTCGACGGTCACGTTGCCTGCGCAGGCGACGGCAGTGCCTCCGGCGCGTTCGATGTCGGCAACTACGGCGTTCGCGGCTGCGGGGTCCAGGTCGTTGACGATCACGTTTGCTCCGTGTGCAGCGAGTTTGTGTGCGATGGCGGCCCCGATGCCGCGGCCGCTTCCGCTGACGAGTGCGGTCTTGCCGGTGAAGGTGTTCATCGTGTCGTTGTCCTTGTCGTCGAGTCGAACGATCCGTGGCGTCCGGCACCGTCGGCGAACCGGCTGGCTCCTGCGATGGCGTCGCTACCGATCGAGACGAGTCCGTGGTGGTATTCGTTTGCTGCGGCGTCGGTTTCGGACATTCCGTCCTGTTCGAGTAGGGACATGCGGTCGTGGCGCATGCATGTCTGGGGGAAGGCACTGAGCTCGTGTGCGAGCTCTACAGCCACTCGAACCGCCTCCCCTGTGGGCACTACCCGATTGACCAGGCCGATCCGCAGTGCCTCGTCGGCGTCGACAGGACGGCCGGTGAGGATGAGGTCCATCGCGCGACTGGTCCCGATCAACCGTGAGAGACGGTAGGTACCGCCGTCGATCAGGGGCACACCCCATCGGCGGCAGAAGACCCCGAAGATCGAATCCTGCGCTGCGATACGCAGATCGGCCCAGGCCGCGACTTCCAGGCCGCCGGCGACGGCGTGGCCTTCGATTGCCGCGATGACCGGTTTCGACAGACGCATGCGGGTGACACCCATCGGGGCGTCACCGTCGGGTGCGAACCGATTTCCGTGGCCGGTTGCCACTGCTTTCAAATCGGCTCCTGCGCAGAACACACCGCCTCGACCATGTATTACGGCGACAGAGGCGGAGGAATCGGCGTCGAATGCGCGGAACGCATCGGCCAACGCGTCCGCGGTGTCTCGGTCGACGGCGTTGCGGACGTGGGGGCGGTCGATGCCGATGAGGGTGACGGGTCCATCTCGTTCGACCAGCACTGTTTTTTCGATCATGTCTTCACCTTTTTCGGTTACAGCGAGCGAGCGATGAGTTCTTTCATGATTTCGTTTGCCCCGCCGTAGATGCGTTGGGCGCGCGCGTTGGCGTACATCTGGGCGATGGGGTACTCGGCCATGTAGCCGTTGCCGCCGAAGAGCTGGAGACAGCGGTCGACGACCTGGCATTGGATGTCGGTGGTCCAGTACTTGGCCATCGATGCGGTCGCTGCGTCGAGGGTGCCGTCGAGGTGTTTGGCGACGCAGTCGTCGACGAATACTTTTGATACTCGGGCGAGGGTGGCGCATTCCGCGAGTTCGAACTTCACGTGCTGCTTGGCGAACAGCGGCTTGCCGAACGCGTGACGGTTCTTGGTGTAGTCCACCGCGAGGTCTACCGCGCACTGCGCGCTCACCGCAGCTGCAACCGCGAGAAGCAATCGCTCCTGCGGTAGCTGGGTCATGAGCTGAGCGAAGCCCATGCCTTCGACGTCGCCGAGAAGGCTGTCCGCTGGTACCGACGCTTGGTCGAAGAACAGTTCCGCGGTGTCTCCGCTGTGTTGACCGAGTTTGTCCAGCACTCGGCCGCGTTGAAATCCGGGACAGTCGTTCGCGTCGACCAAGAACAGGGACACTCCGTGTGCTCCGCCGGCCGGGTCGGTCTTGGCGGCGAGCAGGATCAGGTCGGCGGAGCCGCCGTTGGTGATGAATGTCTTCGCACCATCGATCGTGTACCGATCGCCGTGCCGGACTGCCCGGGTCGACATGTTCGCCAGGTCGGATCCCGCACCGGGCTCGGTCATGGCGATGGCGGCCACGACCTGACCCGACGCCATGCGGGGAAGCCAGTGGTGGCGTTGTTCCTCGGTTCCGTAGGCGAGCAGATACGGTGCCACGATGCCGCTGTGGACGTGGTTTCCGAAACCGGGCTCGTCGATACGGCTCTGTTCCTCGAGGACCACCATGTCGTGGGCGAATGTGCCTCCTCCTCCCCCGTATTCCGTGGGTATCGCCAGACACAGAAGGCCGAGCTTTCCCGCCTCGAGCCAGAACTCACGGTCGATGAATCGTTGCTCCGCCCAACGCTTCTGGTTCGGAACGGCGGCGGTCTCGAAGAACTTGCGCGCGGTCTCCCGCAGTGCCTGTGTCTGGTGGTCCGATGCCCATGCTGGGGCGGTGGCTGCGGAGGTCATGACGCGACCCTAGCAGTCCGTCCAGACGGACTGTTCTACAGAGCGGGTGAGCCCGTCGCCGCGCGGTGTCCATCGCTACCATGTCCCGATGACCTCGGGCGGGACTCGCGTTCGCAAGCTGACGGCTCGATCGGCAGTCCTGAGCGCGCTGCTCGGCGCGCATCCGGCGGAGGCGTCAGCAGCCGGGATTCTGACGTTGGCCACCAAGTTGGGCTTCGGGCAATCCGCGGTACGGGTGGCGCTGACGCGATTGGTCGCAGCCGGCGATCTCGATCGAAGTGACGGGATGTACACACTCTCGGCGCGCCTGATCGACCGGCAACGCCGACAGGACTTCGCGTTGCACTATCACGCGAGCGCGTGGGACGGCAGCTGGCGTCTGGCGGTCGTCACTACCGGCGCGGAGGATTCCACCGACCGGGCTGCACTGCGTACGGCGTTGCGCGCCGCCAAGTTCGGGGAGGTGCGCGAGGGCGTCTGGGGTCGCCCGAACAACGTATCGACCACGGTCCGGGCAGATGCGAGAGAACGATTGACCTTGTTCCGGGCGGTCCCCGAAGGCGACGCCGTCGACTTGGTGAGTGAGGTGTTCGCGCCCACCGAGTGGGCGAAGGCCGCAGAAGAGTTGGTCACGATGCTGCGTGAGGCCTCGGTCATGGTCGAACGCTTCGAGATCGCGGCGGCCATAGTCCGGCATATCCTCGACGACCCGCTCCTGCCTGCCGAAGTACTTCCTGCGCACTGGCCAGGACACGATATCCGGCAGGCCTACGAGGCGTTTCGGATCGAATTGACGACCCTCGCCGAGGAAATCCTCACCGCAACCCGCTGAGACCACCGGACGGGCAGACGAGTCGACACGGCCCAGAGAATTACTTTTTTCTAGCGCGCGACACCGGAGGTGTAATACTGTTACTGGGGGTCACATCATTCGGTTCGAGTGCAGGAGTTGGTTATGGCGCTACACGCGTCCAACATGGACGAAACCGCAGAACGGCTCGTACGAAGTGCGGAGCTGATGTCGTTCGACGTCGACAGGGACATCGACTGGTCCTCGGGGTTCGTCCCGGACCTGGCCTATTTTCCGGAACATCGTTGTTCGTTGTTCGGAACTGCGATGTGGGATCGTTTGTCCCGGGATCAGAAGGTCGAGTTCTCGAAACACCAGCTCGCGTCGACACATGCGATCGAGGCGTGGGTCGAGACCCTGTTGATGCAGATGTTGATTCGTCAGGTCTACAACGCGGACAGCGCCACCTCATACGCTTGGCATCTGTACACCGAGATCGCCGACGAGTGCCGACACTCGACGATGTTCGGCCGGATGGTGGCCGCCACGGAGATGCCCACTTACGGTGCGCCCCGATGGGCCCGCCAAGCGGCGAAGATCCTCGGAGCTACCTCGCCTCCTGTTGTCGCCATGGCGCTCGCGATGTTCTTCGAGGAATACGGTGACGCACTCCAGCGCGAGACCGCAGCGGACGAGTCGGTACAACCCCTGGTCCGCCGAATCAGTCACATCCATGTGATCGAGGAGTCACGGCACCTGAAATTCGCTCGAGCAGAACTCGCCGAGCGCCTACCGAACTCGGCCGTGGAAAAAGCGTTGATCTCGGCCCTGTACGGACCCATTGCGCTACTCGTCACCCGCTACATGGTCTCGCCCAAGATGTACGAGAACTGTGGGTTGGACAAACGTGCAGCCACCCGAGCGGCACGCAAGAACAAGCACTGGCGACAGACCCAGAAGTGGGCTTCCGAGCATGCCATGCGCACCTTCGCCGAATTTGGCATCCGCAACCGGTTCGGAGACGCTCTGTGCCGCGTCGCCGGCGTCCTCTGAGCCCGCGATGGTCCATGTCGTCACAGGGGCCTGCTGCAATGACGCCCGCTGCGTCACAGCGTGCCCGCTCGATGTCATCCACCCCCGCCCCGACGAACCCGAGTTCGCGACCGCGGAAATGCTGCACATCGACCCGACAACCTGCATCGACTGCGGCGCATGCGCCGACGCCTGTCCGGTCGATGCGATCGTTCCGATCGACAAGCTTGTCCCGACCCAGCTCCACTTCGCCCAGGTCAACGCCGATTACTTCGCCGGACGCCCGGTCACACCGTTCTCGATCGGGCCCACCCGCGCCATCCCCGTACTTCCGCCCGCACTGGGCCGTCTGCGAGTGGCGATCATCGGATCCGGTCCAGCAGGGATGTACGCCGCCGAGGAACTGTTACGCCACAGCGACATCGACGTCGATGTGTTCGAGCGGCTGCTCACACCCTGGGGGCTCGTGCGTTCGGGCGTGGCACCGGATCACCCCGAAACCAAAGCGGTCGCGGCGACGTTCGAAACGATTGCGCGGGAGAGAAACCTTCGTCTGCGGCTCGGTGTCGACATCGGCACCGACATCACTGTCGAAGACCTACGCGAGCGCTACCACGCCGTCATCGTCGCCGCCGGAGCACCAACCGGCCGCACCCTCGACATCCCGGGAGCGACTCGCCCAGGGAGCGTCTCCGCTCACGAGTTCGCAGGGTGGTACAACGGTCACCCCGATGCAGCGGACACCACCTTCGATCTGTCGGGCACCCGCGCAATCGTCGTCGGAAACGGCAACGTCGCCCTCGACACCGCACGCATCCTCCTCACAGACCCGGCCCTGCTCGCCGGCACCGACATCGCAACGCACGCCTTGACAGCACTCCAGCACAGCCGCATCGAAGAAGTATGGATACTCGGCCGCCGAGGCCCCCGGCACTGCGCATGCACCGAATCCGAACTGACAGCGCTCGCAACACTCCCCGGGCTCGCGATCGAGGTGGACCCGCACACCGATCTCGACCCTCCACGCGAACTCGACACCGACAACGCAGCCCTACCCCGCAAGCTGAGCTTTTTTCGGACACACACCGGCACCGGCAGTGAGGGCAGAAAACGAATCGTCTTCCGGTTCGACACCTGCGTGACCTCGATCGACAACGACGCTCCCACACTGTCGGTACAGATCTCCACACCCACCACCACCGAAAAAGTCTCCGCCGCAGTGGTGATCCACGCGATCGGCCACGACTCCCACGCGATTCCTGGAATCCCCGTCCTTCCCGGAACGACGCGGACACCGCACACGAACGGACGTATCACCGACGACGCCGATGGCACCCCGATCACCGGCCTGTACACCGTCGGCTGGCACAAGCGCGGCGCAACCGGGGTGATCGGCACCAATCGATACTGCTCCCAGGACACCGTCGCGGCCTTGCTTGCAGACTTCGCCGACGGACACCTACAGCAGCCGAAACACAGTGCCGCCGCGCTCGACTCGATGCTCACCGCACGCGGAATCAGGCCCACCGATCTTCGAGGGTGGCACAGGATCGACACCGAAGAACGGCGCCGAGGCCAGGCGACAGCGCGTCCACGCAGCAAGATCGTGCGCCGCAGCGAACTGGCAACCACCGCACACCCCTGACCGTCAAAACCAAGGAGCCGAACACATGGCACGCCACGAAGTCACCAACCAGGTCCCCGAACTCGTCGATTACGACGCCGCAGATCAACCCTCGGTCCTCGAAGCCCTCCATCGCGCCGGTGCCGATCATGCCCTCGACGCAGTGCATCGCGTCGGACGTCTGGCCGGTAGCGCCGAAGCAATCGGATGGGGCGATGCGGCCGAGGCGAACCGACCGGCACTGAAAACTCACGACCGCTTCGGCAACCGGGTCGACGAGGTCGTCTACGACGCCAGCTACCACACGCTGATGACGCATGCTGTCGAACTCGGCCTCGGCGGAACCCCGTGGACGAACCCCACATCGAACCCGCACCTTGTCCGCGCCGCAACGCTCAGCGTCTGGGGCCAGGTCGACGCCGGGCACGGCTGTCCGATATCGATGACCTACGGCGCAGTCCCGGCGCTGCGCGCCAACGCAGAACTTTCCGCACAGTACGAGCCACTTCTGACCTCGACCGTCTACGACCCGGGTCTGCGAAACCCACTGTCCAAGAACGGGATCATCGCTGGAATGTCGATGACGGAGAAGCAAGGAGGCTCCGACGTCCGCGCCAACACCACCAACGCGAAACCGATGACCGACGGCACCTACCGCATCACCGGCCACAAATGGTTCACCTCGGCACCGATGTCCGACGTATTTCTCGTCCTCGCCCAAGCACCGGGCGGCCTCTCGTGCTTCTTCGTCCCCCGGGTGCTGCCGGACGGCACTCGAAATCAGTTCGCGCTCCAGCGGTTGAAAGACAAGCTGGGCAACCATTCGAATGCCAGCAGCGAAGTCGAGTACGACAACACCGTCGGCTGGTTGGTCGGCGACGAAGGCCGCGGGGTCCCGACAATCGTCGAGATGGTCAACATGACCCGTCTGGACTGCACGATCGGGTCCGCGACCGGCATGCGGGTCGGAGTGACCCAGGCCGCACACCATGCCGCACACCGCAGTGCTTTCGGCGCGACACTGTTCGACCAACCATTGATGCGCAATGTGCTCGCAGACCTCGCGGTCGAAGCCGAAGCCGCGACGACGGTTGCACTGTGGTTGGCCGACATCACCGACAAAGCGGTATCGGGAGATCCGCAGGCCGATGCCCTGCGCCGAATCTCATTGGCGATCAGCAAGTACTACGTGTGTAAGCGGGCACCGATGCACGCAGCCGAGGCACTCGAATGCCTGGGCGGCAACGGGTACGTCGAAGAGTCTCGGATGCCACGTCTCTACCGCGAGGCACCGCTGATGTCGATCTGGGAAGGATCCGGCAACGTCGCCGCACTCGACGCGCTCCGCGCAATGGCGAAACAACCGCACACCCTCACCGCGTTCTTCGACGAGGTAAAGCTGGCGAAGGGCGCAGATGTACATCTCGATTCGGCAGTGTCCGAGCTCGAAACGCAGTTCACCGACTTCGACACCATCCAATACCGCGCACGCCGCGTCGTCGGGAAAATGGCGCAGGTTCTGCAAGGTTCACTGCTGGTTCGGCACGGACACCCTGCCGTCGCCGACGCCTTCACCGTGAGCAGGCTCGGCGTCGACCACGGCGATGTCTTCGGGACCCTCCCCCACGGCGTCGACACCGCGGCGATCATCGAACGCGCAACACCGAAAATCGGCACCAGGTAGGTATCACCGAATGACTGACCACTCAGAGCACTCCGGGACTCGCCCAGCCGGTTGGCGCGACGACCTGACCGCCGGCGACGATTCGTTGTTCGCCGGTCGGGTGCACGCCGATTCCCCTCACGATTACCGCACCCTCACCTACGAGGTGACCGGCAGAATCGCTCGAATCACCTTCGATCGACCCGACCGGGGCAACGCCATCACCGTCGATACCCCCATCGAACTGGCGGACGCCGTCGAACGCGCCGACCTCGACCCCCGCGTGCACGTGATGGTCGTATCCGGCCGCGGTAAGGGCTTCTGTGGTGGATACGACCTGTCGATCTTCGCCGAGAACGTCGGAGAGCCGGTCGAGGGACCGGACCGATCGACCGGAACCGTCCTCGATCCGGTCGCACAAGCCCGCAACCACAACCCCTGGGGCACATGGGATCCGATGGTCGACTACGCGATGATGAGCAGGTTCAACCGCGGATTCGCCAGCCTCCTGCACGCCAACAAGCCGACCGTCGCGAAATTACACGGTTTCGCCGTCGCCGGGGGAACCGACATCGCGCTGTATGCAGATCAGATCATCTGCGCTGACGACACCAAGATCGGCTACCCGCCGACCCGTGTGTGGGGGATCCCAGCGGCGGGTATGTGGGCACACAGGTTGGGTGACCAACGCGCCAAACGCCTTCTGTTCACCGGTGACTGTATATCCGGAAGACAAGCCGCTGAATGGGGCCTCGCTGTCGATGCCCCGACTGCCGACGAACTCGACGACAGGACGGAAGAACTGCTCGAGCGGATCGCGCGCATGCCGATCAACCAACTGATGATGACCAAACTGGCGCTCAACAGTGCGCTGCTCGCGCACGGAGTCGCGAACTCCACCATGGTGAGCACGATCTTCGACGGCATGTCGCGACACACCCGCGAGGGATACGCATTTCAACTTCGCTCCGCCACAGTAGGTTTCAGAGAAGCCGTCCGCGAACGCGACGAGCCCAACGGAGATTGGAAGCGAGCCGGGGGCATCTGAGAGCCGGGCAGTTCGAGCGTAGCTTCGTGTTTACAGGAGCGGAGATCAGTAGATCGGTTACCGCTCATCCCCCATTACGGAGTCGGGACAGCATCTCGTACACCTGCCGCCGCGAGACCCCAACTACTGCGCCGCGTCCTCGACCACTGCGGTACCGATTGAGGACCGATCCACCAACTCTGCGAGTATGGCGAACCGCGAACGCGCCTACTTGTCACCCAAGTTGGCCATGGTGGCGAGGTCGTAGAGGGTAGAAAAACTGAGCTTGAAACTCGATGCGGTCACGACGATGGCGACGAGGAGGCCGATGCCGAGCGCCCACTTGATGATGGCCGGGTGGATTTCGGCTGGCTCCTGACGGCCGCGTTCTGTCCCTCTCCGCGCAGGTGCCGGTGCATCTTGCAGCGACCATAGGGCTCTACCGGTTCGCCGATCGTCCCGCGGAGCGCGGCGGTGAGGCTCATTGGAGATCGTGCGCGCGGACAGTGGTGCTGACTCTAGATGCGGAGGATGCGCGGCGCGACGTGCACGCCATGCTCAGTTGGCACGCCGCAACCGACTCGAACCGATAATTCTGTGCACCCATGATGGATGACACTCGATCTCGTCAATTTCCCGTGTGCAGCGATTCGGGCGTCGAATCGTCGCTTACCTACCGCGCGTGCTGGGCAAATCGCCGGCAAGTTTTCTAGTCAGCGGTGGGAACTACCGGGAGCAACAGAGCCGAAGGCGTGGCTCCTCCGTGAAACACGGTCTGATTCGCTGCGAGTGGCCTCACGTCATGCAGCCATTCATTTTGACCGGTGTTGCTGTTCGGCTGCTGAAGCGGAAAGTTGCTGGAGGAGACCTGAAGACGAACACGGTGACCAGGCGCGAACCAATAGCTTGTGGGAGAAAGCTCGACCACCACGCGCTGCTGGCTATGCGGTTGCACCAACCCCTTGGAGCCTGCTCGAAATCTCAAGCGCACCACCCCGTCGCAAACATTGGTCGACCTCCCCTCGATGTCGACATCGGTGAGCTTCGCAGTGAAGTCGGTGTCTACCGCTGAGGTGGAGACGAACAAGGTCACCGTGACGGGCCCCGTTATTTCGAGACCTTCTTCGAAGGGCGTGCTTGTGTAGACAAGCACATCAGCCCGAGACTCTACTGCGGTTTGATCGAAGATCCCGGCAGGCAGATAGGCTCCTAGATGTGTCCCCCCGACCGAGGGGACTGGGTCGTCGGGGTCGTAGGTGTAGTTGTCCACGCACTCGCTCTGTGGCAACAATGCAGAGAGTGCCCCGTCACCATCGGCGGTGTTCGCTGACCCGTTGCTCTTCAAGTAAAGCGGTGTCCATTCGGTACGCGCCAGGGGCCATTCCCATTCATCCCTCCAGAGGTCGGCTCGCTGAACGTAGAGGGAAATCGGCGCGCCGCTCTCGATCTCCGACGATCCGCTGGCGTCCAGGTAGCGTGCCAACCAGTTACGAACCACATCAGGTCTAGGTCCCGGCGTCGTGCCCAACATGCCCATGCTGTCGGGCTGCTGAGTAAGCGGTGGCGTCCACGATCCGACCGGGGCATTCGAGCCGTAGTGTGTATACGGGCTGATGATTAGCCGCTGAGGGGCCAAAGCGGCACTCGCGGCGCGTACATAGTTGCGGATGGTTCCGCGTATGAAAACGTCGTGCCATCCCCCCAGGTGCAGTCCCGGGACGGAAAGCACCTCGAGCTCGTCTCCGTAGTCGAGGTAGTCCCAAAATGAGTCCTCGGGGTCAGGGTGTGCCAGCCATTGTGCAACCCAAGGCATCAGTTCTTCCAGCTGCTGATGTGTATGCGCTGGCTCCGACGCCAGTTGCATGACCGATCGCCGGTTGGCCTCGGTGAGTGCAGTCATTCTGCGCATGAGCTCGGCCGCGTGGGCCTCCTCTCCAGCACTCAAGGTCAGCAATTCCACCAAAGTCGGGGTCGTATCGCCCTCGGCGAGTACGCGCCACCGAGGATCCCCCACAGCCAGCCCAGTTCGTGCGAGTCGGTCCGGAAGCATCAGATTCCCTACCCAGCCGATCAGGTTCTCGGGCTGCACCACTCCACGATCGAAGTAACCGAACCCATCGAAAACTCCGCCTGTGACTCCTACGACGACACCTCTAACTGCCGGGTGCTTTGTGGTGGCAGCCAACCAGGTGAAAAGACCACCAGCAGAGTCCCCACGAAGCACTACCGCCCCGTCTGACCATGGCTGCCTGGTGATCCAGTCCAGTGTTGCAGTCGCATCTTCTTGGTCGTGTTGACCAAGGTTGAAATCTCCGTCCGATCCGTGCCGTCCGCGAACGTCTTGAGCGACGGTTGCGTAGCCCTGCGCCGCACTTGCTTGACCGACCACCTCGGCTGCCGACGCAGCTTCGGTGATTCCGTAAGGTGTCCTCATCAAGATGGTGGCGTATGGACCAGCGCCCGCTGGTAGGTAGACTGCGGTTCTCAGTTTGCAGCCGTCGGCGGCGACAATGTCGACCGTAAATCTACGGATCGGTTCATTGTTTGCGGCCTGAGCCGGGGCCTGAGGTGACTGCTCGGCGGGTTCGATCTGCTTCATACCGTCAGTATCCGGCCGTCTGCGTCAACGGACTACCGCCATTTGGCGGACCGAAAGCCGAACTTGCGCGGACGATCGAGGCAAGAGTTACCAGTCGTTCCGCCGCGCTCTTCGCAGCATCACAGCCAGATAGGCACGCAGACGTCCATCTGCACCTTGTACCGAGTAGTCAAGGAGGCGGCCGAGCAGCACGATGCGTTGTTGAAGTGTCGAGTGGTGAACGCCGAGTACCGCCCCTGCAGCCCTACGACTGTCCGACGTGGCCAAGGCAATAATCGTGTCCTCGACCCATCCGCAGGCAGCCGCCGCGCGGTCGATGAGTTGAATCTCCCTCAAGGCTGTTGGCGAGTCGGCGTTTTGCGCGAGAAGCTTCAGGGCACCTAAATCGTCAGCGGCGATCCGGGTCGCGCCCGATTCGCCTGTCGCAGCAGTCACGCGCAAAGCTGCGCGAGCGTCGTCGAAGGCTGCGGGCACGTCAACAACGCTTGTAGCGATAGCCCACGCAGCTCGTGAGGGCAACCCAGCCGGCCAGGCAGCTGACGCGCACAACGTGACCACAAGGGATCCCAACGGGGCAGATCGAGGCGGGAGCTTTCCGCGTCCGCCCAAGGTTACGACGACGGTGATGGGTGAAGTGCTCAGCCCTAACCGGGCGGCAACGCTGTGCCGGACCTGGGCCGACTCTGCGCGGTCGATCAGGATCTCTACGAGCCCAATATCGCTCCCGGCAAGCGATGATGTTGCTGTTCTGGACAGCACTGTCGACACCGCAGAGGCAAGGCGGTCGAGCACGTAGGGATCAGAGAACACCGCCGGCCCCGAACGATCCAGCCAGATGCTCGCGCCACTCATCCCGGGCACGGGATGCGCACCCAAGGGGATCTCAAGGGTTTGAGCCTCAGTGCCGTCGCCCCTGATTACGAGAGGAAGCGTACGTCCGCCATGCACGACTCCGACCGGGCATCCTGTCAGTTCAGCCGCGCTTTTCAACAGTGCGCGTATCCCCACTCCCGCCAAAGTGAGCTGATCGAAATGATGGATGACTCGGATTGCTTGTGCGGCAACAGGATCGACGTCGTCCAACCGGCCAGCAAGATCATGCATTGGCGTATTCCTCTGACTCGAGAAAGGGTGTCAAGCGGCACCCCTTCCGAGGATGCACCCGGCCCCCAGCGTTGTCTAGTCACATCAGCCGACGTCTTGCAGACGCAGATCTGCACTGCAGCGGCGAAATGAACCGCTTCACCGATCGAGGCCAGCCCTCAGTGGCGGAGCCACACGGGTCAGCATATTCAAAGATCAGATCGAGGCACTTTCAATGAGCGCCGTCACGGCGTCCCCAGGCACCCAGAACCTACGTCCGAGGCCCGGTGATGCCGGCAATGACGTTGAGGAAAATGAGATCTCTCTTCACAGAACGGAGCGCAGCGGAGTTCGATTCGGTGGACGCCCGCAGGGTGGCCCGGCGCTGCCCAGTTGCCGTGAACCCTTACCTGTGCGACAGCAGTCCTGCTTCTCGGCGGTGCCTGTGCGCCGGACCGCAGGAAGCGAATACGACTCGATAGCGGCTCGAATTTTGTGTCATGAAGGGTAGGGATGTCGGTGCTGGTTACGCTCATGGAAAGTAATGCGGTTGCGCATTACGAATGTGTCGAGGAAAGGTTTTCCGGCTGTGGCCAAACGAGTTACAACCTAATTGGTGGACGATATCGACGGGTCGGTCATCGACGACGAGTCCGGCGAGACGATCGAATTCGCGATGAACGGCGTCGAGTACTCGATCGACCTGAAGGCGAAGAACGCGAACGAGTTTCACAAGAAGCTCGACTACTACGTCGGACACGCGACGCGAGTCGGTGGCCGCAAGCGCAAGCCCTCCCCCGCTGTCGCGTCGGCCGCGACATCGGCCGACGGATCGGGCAAGCGTGATCCGGAGCAGACGCGGGCGATTCGGCAGTGGGCATTTGATCAGGGCTACGAAATCAGCGAACGCGGCCGCATCCCGGCCGACATCGAAGAGGCATACAACGCCGCACACCGACGGGCGGCGAGCCGCCTCGTCTACGTGAGGGGGCGGCTTCATGTTCCCTCTGCTGCCCGGGCTCTGGCAGATGACCAAGGGTCACATGGACGCTTTAGTCAACAATCTGTTGGCTGGCAGCTCGTCAAACCCGATGGCCAACTGCGACGTCCGTGGGAGGCCACTTCGATCAATCCGATGCTCAACCTCGTAAGCGCGGTCTTCACCGGGCTGATGCGAGAAGGGCGATTGGTTCGAGACGTTGCCGCGCTCGTCGACCGCGCGCCCCGTGTGCACGTTGAGATGCAGACATTCACGGAAGACGAAGTGCAACGCCTCCTGGAGGCATCGACGGCCGACCGGAACGGGCACGCCTGGTTGCTTGCGCTGAGCGGCCTAAGACGCGGTGAACTGTGCGGGCTTCGGTGGAACGATGTCGATCTTCACGCCGGCAGTCTGACCATCAACAACACGCGAGTCTCGGTCAATGGACGCGTCGTAGAGGGTCCGCCGAAGACAGAAAAGTCCAAGCGCACGCTTCCCCTCACGCCAGCCCTCAAATCCGCACTCGAAACTGCACACCGCTTGCAGGGTGTGGAACGAAAGAGTTCGAGCTACGTCGGCCCCGGCACGTACGTCGTGTCCGACGCTGTCGGGCGACCATTTCATCCCGATACGGTCAGCGACTATTGGCGCAGGCTATGCATCGACAGCAAGGTGTCCGACATACGTCTCCACGACGCGCGTCACACGTGCGGGACTCTGCTGCACCTTCAAGGTGTGCCTATTGCCGTGATCTCGGCGTGGCTTGGGCATTCGGACAACGCTTTCACGATGCGCACCTATGTCCACTCCCAGAACCAAGCGCTACTGGGCGCGGCCGATACGTTGCAGTCACTCATCCGACGTCGTGACGAGCCATCCGATGATGCAAGTTGACCGGCGTTCGTCCGCGACCGTCCACCAAGGAGCAGGCGGACTCAGCAGGGGCTGTTCCGGCGAGTTTTGAAGCAGTTGTGACATTCTGTGACCCCGAGCTTGCCTAGTCGGCAATGAAACTCATTAGAGATAACACAAAGGGCCAGGTCAGGCCCGATTTTCGGTGGAGCCTCCTAACGGGATTGAACCGTTGACCGCTCGCTTACAAGTATGTTGCGAGACAACCACATACGTCCGCATGGAACCACCACAGAGGCTCTGACCTGTGTCCATCGTCCAAGCAGTACCACCCGAATACACGTCCGTTCGGACCGACATGTGACACGCTCGTGACACCGTCGGCCGCGCGGCAGCAAAGCCAGACGCCGCCCAGTCGGCTCTGAGCCGACCCCATACAGATAGCGTGGAATGGTCGGGGCTGAAGTCTGAATCGCTGTGGTGGTCGCGTCCACCCAACAGCTCACGATGTGTGGCGTTCGATATCTGCCCCTCGCAGGACCGGCCCGTGTTCTGCGCACCGCATGGCGTGGGTCTCCACCAATCCGTCCCCCACGCTCGACGTCCCCGTCCGAGTTCTGAGTAAATCATCCACTCGGAAGCCAGCTTGCGGCCCTCCACTCGTGCCAACACATGAAACACCCGGCGATCCACATAGTTCGACGTGGTCACAGTCAGGGGCTGCGCCGAACCAGCGCCAGCGCAGAGATGAGCGGGTCGTCGCCCGCGACCTGCGGCCGACCAGCGTCCCTGTCAACGTCTACCGAGCAGCCACCACGCCAGAACGAGGTCGTCGGTGACGTCGAGGTCGAGACCCGTGAGTGTGGTGAACTTGGCCACCCGATTGCGAACTGTGTTGCGATGCAGAAAGAGTGCGGCAGCCGTTTCGTCGACCCGACGGTTGTGGTGCAGAAACTGAGCTACGGTCTCGGTGATCTCTCGCCCCGATTCACCACGCTCTCGGAG
The DNA here is from genome assembly GCF_002258735.1 of Rhodococcus sp. WWJCD1. Lineage (NCBI taxonomy): Bacteria > Bacillati > Actinomycetota > Actinomycetes > Mycobacteriales > Nocardiaceae > Rhodococcus > Rhodococcus sp. WWJCD1. Next base: position 232,705 of record NZ_NOXY01000033.1, on the reverse strand, counting down.
CGACGCGAGATACACATCGGCCAGCGACAGCATCGATTCGTCGTCGACGCAGAGAAGCGGCAGAGCGCCGAGACCTGCGAGGTCTACCAATCCGGTCCGCGCGAATCGGGCCGCAACATCGAATGTGCGGCGAGCTTGTCGGTAGGACGTAGCCGCATCCGAGGGTAGCTCGGCGGACCCTACTGCAACCAACGCTCCGATCTCGAGGTCGTCGGGCACAAAGGGTAGCAACGCAACAAAATACGAGTCCACGACAGCGTCGAATACAGGAACCTCGCTCGTCGCGGCTCGCATTCTCAGCGTTGCCACCACATCGGACGTGAAGCGGGGATCATCGAAGTCTGCGCAGGCGACGCGATATCGGTGGTCGGCGACGATCCGGTGTTCGGCAAGAAGCGTCGGTAGGGCAGCCGGAGCATGCGTTCCCTCCAACAGCCGACGCATGAAGGAACTTCGGTGAGCGGCCCGCGAAACGGCATTTTCCTGCATCACTGCGTTGACGACGGCGGAGTAGGAAGTTGCCCAGTGCCACATCATGTCCTGAACGTCGTCTACGACGTCCGAAGAAATTTCCTCCTGTTCGGCGCGGGCACGAATGATAGTCGACAATCTGCGGGCTCCCACTTGAATGCTGTGCGCCACGAGTTCGAGTGGAATCTGCTGAACCGACCACCTGCGAACGAGTTCGGTCAATTCGGCAGGGTCGACCGTCGGCACGTCCCCACCGAACACCTGCCGGACGACGATGTCGAGCACTGCACGGGTATTCCGTTCGACCTCGTCCCGGGCAACAAGGTCGTATACCGGAATGCTCGCGCGATAGAGTTCGGTGAGATCGGCTGCTATCGAGTCGATTTCGAAGTCTCCGGGGACAATCAAGGACGCGATGCGGGCAGCAGTCTCGCGTTCCCTGGCGCGAATGCGATCGCCGTCTGCCTGTGTCATGTTGCTTCTATCGTTCGAGGGCGCTCAGCCGCCGGATCTTGGGTGCGATCGCCCTGCTGCGTCGCGTGAACAGCGATGTCTGGAGTGCTGATCGGGTGAACAGCAGAGCCCATCCCACGCGAGGATAGATCATGCGGGCCGCACGCCGTTCGAGTGCGTCGACGAGATGCGGGGTGATACTGGCGGTGGTGGCCACAGATCCGAAAGGTCCGGGTAGTGCATCGAGTAGTGCGGCAAAAGCGGGTTGCCCCTTCAGCTTGCCCGTCACCATCGTCGTGTCGATCCAGCCCGGATGCAGGGACCCGACATCGACTCCGGTTCCCGAGAGCTCGAGTCGTAGAGAGTTCGCGAACGCTTCGAGTCCGGCCTTTGCGGCTGAGTAAGCGCTGTGCCCCGGTTGATGGGCGAACGAAGCCCAGGAGCACGTCATAGCGATGTAGCCGCGCGATCGAAGCAGTTCGGGAAGGGCCGCGCGCACGATGTTGTGTGCTCCAACGAGATTGACGTCCAGTACCCGTTTCCATGCGCCGTCCGGAAGCAGATCGACAGGGCCGAACACCGATACCCCGGCATTGGCCCATACGATGTCGACTCGTCCGTACTTCGCAACGATCTGCGCGGTCACCTTCGCGCAGGCCGCGGCGTCGGTGACGTCCAGAACATACGTGTCCACCCGACCTCGAATGGCCTCGGCGGCGCGCGCCAGCGCTTCTTCGTCGCGATCCAGCAGGACCACATCGGCACCCCGCTCGGCGCACATCGCAGCGGACGCCGAGCCCAATCCTCCTGCGCCACCGGTGATGAGGATGACTTTTCCGGTCAACGTCATGATTGATCTCCTGCTGATTCGGCGGCTGAACGGGGTAGCTCGATCACGCACAGAGCCGACTCGGTGATGCTGCCGAAAACAAGGTGGCTTCCGGCGCGAACCACACTGGTGACAGTCGAGTACTCCATAGACGGACTCTGCACGTCGTGGACGACATCACCATTCCCATCGACCGCCATGACCCAGGTGGTCGTGCCTCCGGAACGAACGCTTTCCGGCAACGAGTACGCCAACTTCCGCACGAACCCCGGAAGGCGGGCCGCAATATCGAACAGCGGGACTCGCGGGGACGCAAGCGAAACCCACACCACGTCGCCGTCGGCCGACAGATTGTCCGGAAACCCTGGGAGATTTTCGATCAAGGGATCCAGCGCCACGACACCACCGGCGTCATCGACGCGATATCGAGCGAGCCGAAAACTACCGGTTTCCGACACGGTGATGCAGGTTTCGTCCTCGGAGACGGTCAAACCGTTCGCGAACTGAATCCCGTCGACGAGAGTGCGCACCGAACCGTCAAGGTCACGAACGAGGAGCCGGCCGGTACCGGAGTGTTCCAGTAAGTCCGCGAGGTAGTTCTCGAAGCCGAACCGCCGGGTCGACGCCGTGAAGTAGGTTCGCCCCGACGCAGCCGCCACCACGTTCGACGCGAAGTTGAGTCGAACCCCATCCACCTCGGACACCAAATCCTCGATCTCGCCGGTATCGGCGTCGAGTCTCAGCAGTCCGCGTTCGCTGTCGCAGATCAGCAGAGTCGAGTCGTCGACCACTGCGATTCCGAGGGGCCTACCGCCGGTGTCACCGAGCGTCTCGACAACTGAGTCATTGCTCCTCACAGTGACTCTCAGGATGCGGCCGTCTTCGATACCGGTCACGATGCGCCCCCGAGAATCTATCCGCACATCCTCCGGTCCGCGACCAGGGAGCTCGATGCGCCTGATTGCACCCATCGGGGTACTACTCGTGTGCTTCCGCGCGCGTGCGGGGGCTGGCGGTGGTGTCCACCGGCGCGGTTCCAACAGCGGTTTGATCGGCCGCTTCGGAAGGACGACAGTGTGCCCTTTGCCAGCTCCGCGCACGACGTCGGCAACAGCGCCCGCCGATGTCCACGGTGCCCCGTGTCCCTCGTGTTTCAGTGGAAATGCCCGCCTACCCTGTCCGCGCGCCGACAGTGCCATTGCTGCGGCATCCACACGTCGATCGTCGAGCCCGTAGACGACGTCGACTTCGCAGTGCACGGACGACAGACGCACGGACAGCTCGGATTCGTCCAGATAGTGGTCGATCGCGTCGCCGTTTGCGACCAGCCGGGAACGTCCCGTCTCGACGAGGTCGGCGACAGCGAAATCAGGGACACTCGGCGCCGGCGCGAACGCTGTTTTCAGGCCGGCCCGAAGCACACCCCTCGGAATGGCGGCCCATACTGCCGCTCCCAATCCCGGCACGCGAAGAATTTTCTCCGAGGCGCTGCGCGCGGTAAGCCGACTCGCTCGCGTGGGAGGCGTCGACACCAGCACCAAGCGCTCGACCAGGGATGGGAATTGCTCGGCCAGAGATGTAGCGACCAACCCGCCGCGCGAGTGGCCTACAACGGTCGCGGACGAGAGTCCACTCGCGCGCATGTGCCGGGCAACGTCGAGAGCGTCGTCTTCGATCGAAGTCGAGCCTCGAAGTCGAACAGCCACAATAGTTTTGGAGGTATCGAGAAGTGCCCGGACTCTCGTCCACGTGTCCTCCGACCCGGCCAGCCCGTGGAGCAGAACCACGTTGTCGCTCACTGCGCGCCTCCCATCGTGCGCGCCTCGAGCACGTCGCGTTCGAGTGCGGGAACGGTCGAGGACGCGCGTAGGCCGACAGCGATGTCCCACAGTCTGCCTGTGAACAACCCCCGCACCTTGTCGACGGCGGCGAGTGCAGCGGGTACGTAGATCTTGCGGCTGCGGTGTTCGATTCCCGACACGAACGCCTCCGCGCACTCGTCGACGTCGGTGACCACGTCGAACGGCCACGGTAGCTTCTGGATACCTTCACGAACAGCGACGATGTCGTTCTGCGCGGCGAACATCGGGGTCCGAATCCATGCTGGGTGCGCGACCCCCACTGCGACACCCTTGTGCGTGACCTCGAGCCGCAGCGCGCCTCCGAATGCCTCCACACCGGCTTTCGACGCCGCGTATGCGGAGCCACCAGGTACGTTCTTCAACGCCGCAGCAGACGAGACCAGTAGGTAGTAGCCGCGTTGCGCGGTGACGTGGCCGAGGGTGGCATGCACCGTTCTCATCACGCCGACGAGGTTGACGTCGACGGTGCGAGCAAGCGTGTCGATCTCGCTGGTGGCCACCGTGCCTGCCTCTGCCACACCGGCATTCGCGACGACGATATCCACACATCCGTAGTCCGCGATGATCTCGTCCACCGCCTCGGTAAGCGATCTGCTGTCCGTCACATCCCCCTGAATCGCTCGATGTCGATTACCGGCGACCCGAGAAAGCGATGACGCCGTGGTCTCGACACTCCGGCTCCGATCGAGAACCACCACGTGTGCTCCCCGGTCTGCCAGCGAACGTGCAGTTGCGGCACCTATTCCAGAGCCGCCGCCCGTGACCAGTGCGACCTTTCCCGCTACGGAGGTGTTGCGCTTCATCGCTGTTCGGCTCCCACTCGTGATAGGTGATGCGTTGCATCGAAGGACCATGCGCGGCGGCGGTATCCGAAAATGCTCGCCGGCCAGAGGTTGCTGTTGCGCCCGGTCGGATCGAGGTACCAACTCGAGCAGCCACCACTCGTCCACACGGTCCCGTCCGTCAGTGAATCGACGAGCCGAGCGAAACCCGACTGCGCTTGTGGAGTCGGCTCGACTGTTGCTGGGCCTCGATCGCGGCACCACTTCATGGCACCTGAGATGTAGCGGAGTTGCGACTCGAACATCATGATCACCGAGGTGTGGCCGAGTCCGATATTCGGACCGTGCATCAAATACATGTTCGGAAACCCCGTGACGGAAGTGCCCATGTACGCCTCCGGGCTCGAGCCCCACATCTCCGACATCGACACACCGTCGGGTCCGACGATTGCCTCGGTCAGTGGCAGACGACTCGTGTCGAATCCGGTACCGAAGATCACGACATCCACGGGATGAGTGGTGCCGTCCGAGTCGATGAGGCCCTCGGGCGTCGCGCGATCGATTCCCACCGTGTGCACGTCGACATTGGGTTGAGCAAGCGCGGGATAATAGTTGTCGGACAACAATATTCGCTTGCAACCCATGCGATAGCTCGGCGAGAGTTTCTTGCGCAGAACAGGATCGGAGACGGCATGCTCCAGGTGGGCGCGCCCTTCCCTCTCACCGACAGCCATGAGCGTGGGATGCCGGAATGCCGCCAGCTTCGCTTCCCTCTCGGCGTAAATGGCTGTGCGACGCATACGCTGCAGTCCCGGTACGACGCGCATCGCGGCGCGAGAGCGACGCGTGATAGCCGTGTCACCTCGCGGCATCACCCAGGGCGCGGTGCGTTGGAACAACGTCAGCGCGCCTACCAGGGGCTGAATCTGCGGTACGAACTGAATGGCAGACGCACCGGTTCCGACAACGGCAACCCGCTTGCCCGAGAGATCCACAGAGTGATCCCAACGAGCCGAGTGAAAAACGGACCCACCGAACTCTTCGAGACCGTCGATGTGCGGAATGGCCGGGTCCGCCAGGGCGCCGGTTGCCAGCACGACATGGTCGGCAGTCGACGTCCCGCCCTCGGTCTCGAGAACCCACCGATGGTGGATGGAGTCCCACGTCGCTGATTGCACTGCGCATCCGGTACGCAAGCGAGGCAGCAAACCGTGCTCGCGTGCGACCCGTTCGAGGTAGGCGCGTATTTCGGGTTGCCGCGCGAACGTGTGTCGCCAATCGGTACCGGGTGCGAAAGAGAACGAATAGAGCAGACTCTGCACATCGCACGCCGCGCCCGGGTAGGTGTTGTCTCGCCACACGCCCCCGAGGGTGTCGGCGCGCTCGAAGATGACGACGCTTCCCCGATGATGCTCGGCCAGGCGTATGGCTGCGCCGATCCCCGCAAATCCCGAACCGACAATCGCCAGCACGTGATGGTCGTGTTCGGCCGAATTATTCTGACTCACAGCCACATTCCTTTCAGACGATCGGCATCTGCACACTGGTCGAAGTTCTGGCCGACTGCAGCCAGGGTTCGATCCAGTCGGGCAGTTCTCGTGCCGGGGCGAATTGCGCATCGAGTTCGAGGACTTGTTTCGGCGTCACGGACGCACCGTGTCGGTCGAGTAGTCGCACAGCCACGACAGCATTCGCGTACACGGCCTCGTCCACTCGGAACACGTGCTCGAAAAATGCGTTGCGCTTATCGAATCCGAGCATTGTGGTGCGCACCTGGTAGCGAACACCCAGAGTCAGCGACCGCCGGTAATTGATCGTCTGCGCCACCACGACGGGATGCCAGTGTTTCGCTCGGAGCTGACGCCAGAGTCCTGTGCGCGTCCAATAGGCAATACGTGCGGCGTCCAGAATCGACAGGTATCGGCCGTTCGTCATGTGCATCAACAGATCCAGATCGGAAGGCAGCACCCGAAACGGCGTATCGACCGGTTCACCGACCTCCACTGCGCTCTGCGATTGACGCGGTGGAATCATCGCCACCAACCACCGCACGGTCATCAACATGCATTCTCTCCATCCTCGTCGCCTCGATTGCATCCATCTTCCAGTGCGACGCACCGTCTACGACAGGTCCTGCAGAACACGGTTGGGGGTGACGCAATGTGCGCGGTGCACACCGGGCGTAAGCACGAAAGCACAATCCCGACGCCGTTGCCGTAAGGCAAGGACTCCTCGACGCGGTATGTTCCGTAGTAACAGGTAACGGGTTGCGGGGCCCTTCGCGAGGGCGGTGGAGATCATGAGCAACACCGAGCCACGCTCCTGGTTCGACAGAGCAGCTCACGCCCGCCGTGTCTGGCGTTCGACCGCTTATCGGAGCGATCCGGTGCGGTCCGATGCGGTTATCGTCGAAGGGCTCGCGACGGTGAGCGCGCTGTGCGCGGTGCTCTTCGTCTGCATATCCGTGTGGATGGCGACGGATACCGATCCGGGCTTTCCCTGGTGGTCCAGAGCCTTCACCTTGGTGGTGACGGCGATCGCGACCGCGACGTTCTTTGCGCTCCACACTCGACACGCGACCTGGTTCTACCGTCACACCGACGTCGTGACTCTGATCTCCGCTCTACTGTTCGTCACCAGTCCAACGCTCGCCTACGTCAGTGCCCGGGAAGCGTATCCGGCGTACGGACTCGTACTGGCCGTGGTTGCGTACGCGGCAGTTCTACAACGTCGCTCCCACGTGGTTGCCCTGACCGCAGCGACGATGGCCACTTGGATTGCGATGGCCGTCGCGTACGGAACGGACGTCAGCGCCCAGACCTTCGCGGTGTCGGTAATACGGACCGTCGTGGTCGTCGCGATTATTCACTACGTTCGGATCAAGACGATCGATCTGTTGTCGGAGAGGTACCGCCTGGCCGACGAGGCTCGGGCGCACGCGGACTCCCAGTCTCACCGCGATGATCTGACGGGGTTGTTCAATCGCCGAGGTCTCTACAGGCGCGCCACGCTCGAGGTCGCGTCCTGTGTCGACGCGTCCCTGCCCGTCACTGTCCTATACCTGGACGTCGACGGTCTCAAGAAGATGAACGACGCATTCGGCCACGAGGCAGGAGATGCTGCGCTGGTTCGCCTCGCCGGTGCCCTCTCGTACGCGTTCCGACCCGAGGACATTGTCGCCAGAGTCGGCGGTGACGAGTTCGTCATCGTGTTGCCGAAGGCCGACCACACGCTGGCAATGGCGCTCGCCGGCGACGCGCTGTCGATGCTGACCACTGCGGAGATCTCGGTGAGCGTGGGCGTTGCTGCGTGGACTCCTGGTCCCGTTGCACCGGATCTCGACGACATGATCAGGCGCGCCGACAATGCGATGTACCGCCACAAGCCGCGTCGGTAATCGAAGTGTGCGTCGCAATTGGCGGGCCGAGGGCGAGTCCTCATGTGCCATCGACACTGAGCCTTCCGCTACGTGGTGTACAGAGCCGCGAGCGACTGCCGCAATTTGTACTTCAGGATCTTCCCGCCGACGGTGTCGGGAAGGGAGTCGACGAACTCGATTCGCTTCGGGGTCTCGAAGCCGGCAAGGCGGGAGCGAGCGAAGTCGATGATGTCCGACGCATCGGCTACGACACCCTCGTGTGTCACCACGACCGCCGTCACCGCCTCGCCCCATTGCTGATGGGGCAGTCCGACGACCGCTGCCCTCGCCACCGAGGGGTGCTCGAGCAGAACGGCTTCGACCCGAAGCGTCGACACGTTCTCTCCGCCCGTCTTGACGATGTCCTTGTACCGATCGACCATGATGCGTTGGCCGTTTTCACCGATTACGCAGCTGTCACCGGAGTGAAACCAGCCGTCGACGAAGGCTTCTCTGGTGGCCTGTTCGTTGCGGTAATAGCCAGAAAACAAAGCGGGAGAACGATATACGGCCTCACCTGGACCGTCGTCGTGACTCCGGATCTCCATACCGAATGGATCGACGATCTTCGACGAGAGGATAGGACTCGGGACTCCGACGTAATTGTCGCGCGGTGCCGTTCGTTCGTACAGTTCGCTCCAGCTGTCCGGCCAGAAGCGATGACAAGCAATGCTTTCGGTTTGCCCGAAGATCGCGAGCGCCTGTAACGAATCTCCGCAACGCACCCGCAACGATGCAAAGGTCCGCGGCGGTAAAGCGGCCCATCCGTAGACGGCGACCGACAGATTCGATGCATTCAAATTCGGCTCTGCGTCGAGAGCCTCGGCGACGGCTCCCAGCATGGCGGGCGAGCCTCCCCATAGACAGGTCACCGACTCACGGTCGATGGCTCGGGCTGTCGCAACCGGATCGGGCTTGCGCCCGATGACCAACGTGCCACCGTTGAGCAGCACAGAAATGTTGAACAGATGATCTCCGACGTGGTAGATCAGGGGAAGGAAGCTGCACTGCACGATGTCCGACTCGTGGCGGAGTCCACGAGTCAGCGCGGCGGTGAAGTTCATCCCAGCGTAGTGGGTTGCGTGATGAGAGAGCATGACCCCCTTGGGCGCAGCGGTCGTGCCCGAGGTGAACAGGATCTGCCAGATGTCGTCACCATGAATATCGACCTGGGGCTCGGTGTCCGGACTGTCGGCACAGAATTCCAAGAAAGATGAACTTCCAGGAACTGCATCGCCCCCGATCGTGATGGTTACGCCCGCCTCTACCCCGTGGTGCCCCAGTATGTCGGCATTGGTTGCCCACCGTTCGGAGTCGATGACCAGAAATTTCGGTTCGACGAGTTCGACCAACTGACCGAGGACATCAGGAGCCATCATCGTGTTGACCGGTGCGCAGACCAGACCTGCTTTGGCCACCGCCAGCTTGGTGAGCCACGCTTCGACCGAGTTGTCGCACAACAACATCACCACGTCACCCCGTACGAGCCCTTTGCTCAGGAGCGCGTTGGCGAAACGATTGGCCGAGTCGTTGGCTTGCCTGTACGTCAACCGCTCGTTCTCCGGGTGCGCAAAGGCACCGTCCCACCCGACGATGACAGTCTTGTCCGGGGTACTCCACGTCACGCGCTCCAGCAGGTCCCCGACCGCGGTGCGGTCCCACCGGTTGTCGGCCCGACGATTGACGAGATCATTCACATTGATGACCATCGGATTCCTCCGTAGTTGGTTCTAGTAGGACCGGGGCAGCGAAAGACTGTGCTGCGCGACATAATTGAGAATCATTTCGCGGCTGACCGGGGCAATCCGCAACAACCGCGCCACACTCCACTGCGGGAGCAATCCGTACTCGACGCTCAGTCCGTTACCGCCGTGCGTCTGGATGGCGGTCTCCACGGCACCGACGGCAGCCTCCGCGGCGGCGTACTTGGCGACATTCGACGCTTCCCCTGCCGGCTGGCCCTCGGCGTAGAGCCATGCTGCACGCGAGGTCGCCATCGCCGCGAGGTCGACTTCGATCTTGGCTTTGGCCAGTGGGTGGGCGACGCCTTGGTGCGCACCGATCGGCACTCCCCACACGGACCGGGTTCGCGCGTAGGCCGCTCCCCGCTCGACTGCGAATCGCCCGATTCCGACGCATACCGCAGCGCCGGTGATCCGTTCCGGGTTGAGACCGTCGAATACTTGCCGGAAACCCTCGTCTGCGTCGCCGAGGAGACTGCTGACCGGGAGTCGGACGTTGTCGAAATGGAGAGTGAATTGCTTCTCGGGAAGGCTTGCTGCGACCGGCAGGATGTGTTTGACCAAACCCGGTGTGTCGGTGGGAACGAGAAAAAGGGACAGCTTTCCGCGGCCCGTCGCTTCGTCCTTGCCTGTGCGGGCTACGACGACGATCGCGCCTGCCTCGTCGACGCCGGAGATGTAGTACTTCGATCCGTTGAGTATGTAGTCGTCACCATCACGACGTGCGGTGGTCGACATCTTTTGAGTGTTCGACCCGGCGTCTGGTTCGGTGATCGCGAAGACGACTTTCGTCTCCCCCGAAGCCATGCGCGGCAGCCATTCCCGACGCTGGTCGTCGGTGCCGTACTTCGCGATCAACTCACCCGAGATCGCGCTCGATACGAGAAGCAATAGAAGGGGGCATCCGTGGGCCGCGGTTTCCTCGCACACCAGTGCCAGCTCGGTCATCCCCGCTCCACCACCGCCGTACTCCTCGGGCAGGTTGATACCGATGAAGCCACTGTCGGCCAACGCTTTCCACAACTCGTCGGTCGGCTCGTGGGCCGCAGCACGCTCGGCAAAATAATCCGGCCCGAACTTGTCGGTGATGGCACCGACAGCGTCGCGGATTGCGCGGTGTTCTTCGGATTCGGTGAAGTTCATGTCGTCTCCTCGTGTGAGAGTGTGCGGGCGCCCTGTGGCACTCGGAATTGCTCGAAGCCCGCTGCGGCGCCGCTTCGGAGCAGAGTCGTGGATTGCAGAGCCGACTCGTGTGCGAGTGCACCGCGCAAGCTCTGATCGGATGCAGTGTTGATGGACTTCTTGGTCATCGCGATCACAAAATCGTCGAATTCCGCAAGTTCGGCGGCCAACTCGACGGCTCGGGTGAGTGCGCGCGATGCGTCTTCGGCGACTTCGTTGACCAAGCCGATCTCCACCGCACGCTCGGCATCGACCACTGGCGCACGCAGGAGCAGATCCTTGGCTCGTCGTGCACCGACCAGACGCGGTAACAGATACGCCGCGCCGGCATCGGGGATGACTCCTCGACGCACGAATACTTGGCAGAACCGAACATCGGCTGCGCAGACCACCAAGTCGCATGCCATTGCCACATTGAATGCCGCACCGTAAGCAACTCCGGACACCGCCGCTACCACTGGCAATCGGCTGTCCCATATCTCGGTGAGCGCATCGTGAAATGCGGACATCAAGTCCGCCTCGGCGAAACTGTCGGTGCTGGCGATCGTGTCGAGAATGGACTGAATGTCCCCACCCGCAGAGAAATTGGTACCGACGCCGGTCAACACCACCGAACCTACGCTGCGGTCGGATGCCGCTTGGCGGAGCTCACCTGCCAAGGCTGCTGCTGTCGCAGTCGACACCGCATTCATCTTTTCCGGATTGTCGAAAGCCACCACCCGCACGCGGCCTACGTCCCAGGTCGTCAGTCCGGTCATCTATCCGTCCACCAGTTCATCCGGTACGTCGGTATGCCGCGCCCGTAGGTATTCCCCGAGCCCTTTGGCTTGTGCATCCGGTCTCGTCGACGATGCCACCCCGTCGCCGAGGAAACGATCGACCACGAAATTGAGCGCCCTGAGATTGGCGAACTCGTAGCGTGAAATATTCAGACCCGTTGCCTCGGGGACCAGTTCGACGAATCGATCGACCGTCAGGTGCACACGAAGCCAGTTCCATCGCTCGTCGGAATCGGTCCAGACACCGACGTTCGCTTTGCCACCCTTGTCGCCGGAACGAGCCGCAACGACGTGCCCGATCGGCCGCCGCGTGACAGGTCGGTCTCCGTCGTCGTGCGTCGGCTCATCCGACGCCGGTTCCGACTCCGTTCTGGCCGCCGCGACGCCGGCTGTATGAGGAATCGTTTCGCGTGATCCGTCGTGATGCACAACCACGTGTTCCACTTCGGACGACGGAATCAGCGTCGGCCAGTACACCCCGAATTCGGTAGCCGAGGATGGCGGGGTCGTGGTGTGGAAGCCTGCATAACCGCCGAGCGCGAGCTCCATCACGGCACCGGAGAATGCGCGGTCGACCTTGCTTCGGTCACGATCTTTCACTGTTACCCGAAGATGCGCCGACGCCTGTGCAGCCGTCACCGGGTCGCTGCGGTCGAAACGAAGCAGCTGCACGTCGGAGTCGTCGAACGCTTTTCTGCCGCCCAGTATCTCGAACAGTTCTTCCGTCGCCCACGCGGCCTTCTCCTCGATGTCGAGTCCGGTGAGCACCATGGTCATGGTGTTGCGGAATCCACCGACGTAGTTCATCGCGACCTTGAGGGAGGTCGGCGGCGGAGTTCCCACGACGTTCGATACCCGTACCCGGTTCTCGTCCTCCTGCTCGACACGTGCGGTATCGAAGTGAGCTGTGACGTCGGGGTTCAGATATCGAGGGTGGTCGACCTCGTACAGCAGCTGCGCTGTCACCGTCCCGACCGAGACCAATCCGCCGGTGTCGGGGTGCTTGGTGATGACAAAACTGCCGTCGTGAGCGACCTCTGCGACCGGGAACCCCGGGTAACGGCGATCCACTACCTCGTTGATCTGCGAGTAGTTTCCGCCCGTTGCTTGCGGACCGCACTCGATGATGTGGCCTGCGAGAACGGAACCCGCCAACGCGTCGAAATTTTCGCGCGTCCACTCGTGCCACCAGGCACTGGCACCGACGACGAGTGATGCGTCGGTGACGCGCGGGCAGATTACGATGTCCGCCCCGGCCTGAAGGGCAGCCGTGATTCCCCAGCCCCCGAGATACACGTTCGCCGAGACCGGTTCCACGTCCGCATCGGCAAGGGCGACTCCGTTGTCCAAGTGTCGAAGTGGATGGCCTGCTTTCTGCAGATCGCTCAGGCGAGGATGGAGGTCATCGCCTTCGACGTGCGCGACCTTGACATCGACGTCGAGCTCGGCAGCAAGTTCGCGCACTTTCTCGGCGAGCCCGGCCGGGTTGAGACCACCGGCATTGACGACGATCTTGATGTTCTTGTCGATGCAGTCGACCAAGACCTGCTTCATCTGGGTGAGAAAGGTTTTTGCATAGCCCGAGTCCGGGTCTTTCTTGCGTGCCTTCCAGAGAATGAGCATCGTCAACTCGGCCAGGTAGTCACCGGTGACGACGTCTATCGGGCCGCCGTCGACCATCTCTCGGAAGGCTGCGATGCGGTCACCGTAGAAACCGGATGCGTTTCCGATACGGACAGGACGCCTCGGGATGGTTCCAGGGTTCATCGCGTTACTCCTGACTGCAGAGTCGCGGATGTCGACGGTGCTCGACCCGGGCCCGGTGCACCCGCGAACGCCTGAGCAATCGACATCCACGACTGAGCTGTCGGGCCGGTGACCGTCAGTCGGGTGTCGTCGAGATGGCGACGTTGGGTGACCGCGAGAGCGAAGTCCTCGGCAGGCCCGGTAACGCGGTCGACTGCGTCCTCCGATCCCCACGTCCAGATTTCGTCGGAGTCCGGTGCTGAGAGCTCCACCCGCACAGCGATTTCCGGTACATCGAGTCCGTTGAGCATGTGCACGAAACCGAACGTGCTCACCCCGAGATGAGCAATGCTCCGTAGACCAGGACTCGTCGGGTGAGCGCGCCCGAGGGCGTCGTAGATGTCCTGGCCGTGCGCCCAGGTTTCCATCAACCGGGCTGTCGCCGAAGACGCAGCACTCATGTCCGGGCCGTACCACGGGGCGCGGTCGCGCGGACCGGACTGTTGGAACATAGCGAGCAGATCGGCGCGGGAGCGCTCGAACCACGACAGAAGATCCGTTGGTGTGATCGGACGGTACCGCTCGGCAATCACGTCGGGGAATCCCATCCCGTTCTTCATCAGTTCGGCAGCATCGATCCGGAAGCGGTTCGGATCGCGTAACGCATCGTTCGCCGTGTCGTCGAAGTAGGCGAGATGCGAAACCTGATCGCGCACCGCCCATCCCGGTGACGGTGTCGGGATATCCCACTCCGAGGCGTCGAGTCCGGTCAGGACCGCGATCAAGTTCGTCGATTCGGTACGTAGGTCGTCCAACAGAGCTGGGTAGTCCAGTGCCATCAGAGTGCCGTCCAGACTGGTTTCCGCTTCTCGCGGAACGCTCTCATACCCTCTTGTGCGTCGGCACTGTGATAGACCGGCTCCCAGATCTTCTCGGCGCGGTCGAATGCTTCGGTGAGAGAGTGCTCGGCGGTCAATCGCATCGTTTTCTTGCCTGCAGCGACCGACAGTGGCGCGTTCGAGGCGATCTGCTCGGCGAACGATTGTGTGACAGAACGCAGCTCGGCCGGCTCGGCGATCTTGTTCACCAGCCCCACCTCGTATGCCCGCTGCGCAGACAAGGGAATCCCGGTCAACACGATCTCGGCCGCGATGCGGGGTGGAATCATCCAGGACAACGGCGCTGCCCACGGCGAGCCCCGACCGATCTTCACCTCGGACACTGCGAAGGTCGCCGTACTCGACGCGACAGCGAGATCACACGTCTGTGCAAGGAGGAACCCTCCGCCGAGGGCTGCGCCGTTGACGGCGGCGATGGTTGGCTTGTCGACCGTGATGTTTCGACCGAACTGGGGAACGAAATCCACCGGCGGGACAGTCAATTGATTGTCGGCCATCTCCTTCAGGTCCCCGCCTGCGCAGAATGCTTTCTCTCCGGTTCCGGTCAGGACCAGAACCTGTGCAGCCTTGTCGTCATTGAATCGGCGTATGCCGTCGAACAGTCCGTCACGGACGGCCTTGTTCAGGCTGTTTCGCGCCTCCGGGCGGTTGATCGTGAGCCAGGCAACACCGCGTACGACCTCGTAGGTCACTTCGTCGGTCATCGTCCGTCCTCCCCTTCGCTCGTGATGACGGCCAGCACGGTGCCCGCATCCACCTGCTGACCTTCGACGACCGGCAGTGCCCCGACCGTGCCGTCCGCGGGTGCCTTGATGGTGTGCTCCATCTTCATCGCTTCCAGCACGATGACAGCCTGACCGGTGGTGACGCGCTCGCCCTCGGCTACAGCCACCCTGACGACCGTTCCCGGCATCGGTGCGAGCAGGGACCCTGCTTCTTGCCTGCCCGCCGGGTCCGGGAATCGCTCGGCCTCGATGAATTCGGAGTTGCCGAGCGAGCTGTGCACGTAATGCGCACGCCCCACCCGAGTGATCCGGTAACGGCGCCGAACTCCGTCGATGACAGCATCGACCGAATTCGCTGATCGAGAGACGACCTCGATACTGTCGAACGTAGTGTCACCGACCGAAGCTCGAACAGTGTTGCGCTGCACTCTGTATCGAACGTCCAGCTCGGTTCCGTCGTGATCGAGTATCAACGACTGCGGAGCACTGCGCACCGTCCTGAATCCGGACGGCAGTCCTGGCAGGACCTTGGTCGATTCGCGTCGTTCGGTCAGTGCTGCAAGAGCCGCGACAATCGCATGAGTAGTCGCGATACTTCCGTCTGTTTGCGCCGATGTCAGCTCCGCGACGGAATGTCGTTCGAGGTATCCGGTGTCCGTTGCACCGGAGCGGAACTCGTCCTCCCTGAGGATCCCGATCAACAAATCTCGATTTGTCGTGACTCCGTGCACCGACGACTCGGTGAGAGCGCGCGCAACGCGGTCGCACGCGTCGTCGCGATCGCGTCCGTAGCCGATGATCTTTGCCAACATGGGGTCGTAGAAAGTGCTGATGTGCGAGCCGGATTCGAATCCGGCGTCGACCCTGATCCCGGGGAAGTCAGGAATTTCGAAGGTTGCCAAGGTCCCCGATACCGGCATGAATCCGGCTGCGGCATCCTCGGCATACAGCCGCACTTCGACGGCATGGCCGGTGAAGGTCGGGTTCAGGATCTCGTCGGGCAAGGGTTGGCCGGCCGCCACCAGTATCTGGCCCCGCACCAAATCGGTGCCGGTGACCATTTCGGTGACGGGATGCTCGACCTGAAGGCGCGTGTTGACTTCGAGGAAGTAGAACGCACCGTCCGGTGCCATGACGAACTCGACGGTTCCTGCGCCTTCGTAGTTCAGCGCTTTGCCAGCGGAGGTTGCGGCCTGTCCGAGCGCAGCGCGAAGTTCGTCGTCGACCGCCGTGGACGGCGATTCTTCGATGATCTTCTGATAGCGCCGCTGGATCGAGCATTCGCGTTCACCGAGGTGAACGACGTTTCCGTGACGGTCGCCGAAGATTTGGACTTCGATGTGTCGTGGTGATTCGACGAACTTCTCGAGAAATACGGTGCCGTTGCCGAAGGCCGAGAGCGCCTCTCTTCTGGCACTTCGCACGGCCTCCACGAGCTCGTCGGCGGTGGTGACGATCCGCATGCCGCGGCCTCCCCCGCCGTACGCTGCCTTGACGAGGACGGGCAGACCAATCTGGGTGGCAGCGTCGGCGAGCCGTGCCGGATCTTCGTCGGCCTCGTTCTCGACGACCATTCCCGGCAGCACCGGAACGCCCGCCGCGGACATGATGTTCTTGGCTTCGATCTTCGAACCCATAGCGGCTATCGCTTCCGGCGACGGTCCGATGAAGATGACTCCGGCAGCGGCGCATGCTCGTGCGAACTCTTCGTTCTCCGAGAGGAATCCGTATCCGGGATGAACAGCGTCGGCTCCGGTCTTCGCTGCTGCGGACAGTACGAGATCAGCGCGGAGGTAGGTGTCAGCGGGGGCGGTCCCCGGGAGGTGAACAGCTTCGTCGGCAAGCCGCACGTATGGGGCATCCCGATCCGCATCCGAATACAGCGCAACGGTGGCGATATCCATTTCGCGGGCGGTGCGCATGACCCGGGCAGCGATCTCCCCGCGGTTGGCGACAAGGATCTTCTTGATTTTCGACATTGCTTCTCTCACATCCTGAATACGCCGTAGCCGCGCTGGCCGGCGACATGATCGGAATGGGCGGCGGACAGTGCGATGCCCAGAACCGAGCGGGTATCACGAGGGTCGATGACGCCGTCGTCGTAGATGCGGGCGGAGACGAAGAACGGATGCGACTCGTCCTCGATCTGCTTTTCGATCGCTGCCGTGCGCTCGGCATCACCCTCGGCGTCGAAAGCGCGGCCTGCGGACTCGGCTGCGGACTTTCCGACGATGGACATCACGCCCGCGAGCTGCTGAGCGCCCATCACAGCGAGCCGGGCATTAGCCCAGGTGAACATGAACCGAGGGTCGTACGCACGACCGGACATTCCATAATTGCCGGCACCGAAGGATCCGCCCATGTTGATCGTGATGTGCGGAACCTTGCTGTTGGTCACCGAGTTGATCATCTTGGATCCGTCCTTGATGATGCCACCCTGCTCGTACTGGGTTCCCACCATGAATCCTGTGGTGTTCTGCAGGAAGATCAGCGGTGTGTCCGTTTGATTGGCAAGTTGGATGAATTCGCTTGCCTTCTTAGCCTCCTCGCTGAACAGGACGCCCCGTGCGTTCGACAGGATTCCGACCGGAAACCCGTGCACACTTGCCCAGCCCGTCACGAGGGACGTTCCGTAACGAGGCTTGTATTCCGAGAAACGAGACCCGTCGACCACACGCGCGATGACCTCACGCGGGTCGAACGGAACTCGCTGATCGCCCGACGCGATGCCCAGGAGTTCTTCGGAGTCGTAGATCGGTTCGTCGGCGGGCACACTCGGGCCGGGCCCGTGTTTGCGCCAGTTGAGGTGCGTGACGATGTCGCGACCGATCCGAATGCAGTCGACCTCGTCGATTGCGAAGTAGTCGGCGACACCGGAGACGCGTGAGTGCATGTCGGCACCACCGAGCTGCTCACCGTCGGCGTCTTCGCCGGTTGCCATCTTCACCAGTGGCGGTCCACCGAGGAACACCTTCGCTGCCTTGTCGACCAACACGGAGTAATCGCACATTCCCGGCACGTATGCGCCACCTGCCGTGGCGTTTCCGAACACGAGCGCGATCGTCGGAATTCCCATCGACGACAACTCGGTGAGATCGTGAAAGATTTTGCCTGCGAACACGAACAGCTCCGACTGAGTCGGCAGATCGGCACCACCGCTTTCGACCAGACAGAGCACCGGAAGTCGGTTCGTGCGGGCGATCTCGAGTGCGCGCAGATTCTTCTTGAGAGTGAAGGGGTTCATCGCGCCGCCGCGCACCGTCGGGTCGTGCGCAATGATCATGCACTCGACGCCCTCGACCACACCGACGCCGGTGACAATGGCAGCACCGACCGTGAACTCTGTCCCCCACGCGGCAAGCGCCGACAATTCCAGGAACGAAGCGTCACGGTCCAGTAGCAGTTCGATGCGCTCACGGGCGAGCAACTTGCCGCGGTCGCGGTGACGCTGGGCGTAGCGCTCGCCTCCGCCGGCCACGACGGTTTCCAGCTGGGCGTCGAGCGCGGCGACTGCAGCACGTTGAACATCGAGATTGGTCTTGAACTGCGACGAGGTCGTGTCGACAGCAGCCTGCAATACGGCCATTTTCCCGCCTTACTTCTCCTCGGAGCACGATCACCGATCGAGTCGGTGTGTCGTGGGTTACACTATAGTGAATGACCATAAACTAACTTCGACGCAGTGGCCGTGTCAACCACACATTCACCACGCTGGGTGTCCCGACCGCTCCGCTCTAGTGATTCGTCGTTCTCATGCTATGGACTGCAGCTGGTCCTACGAGATCCCGAGCACAGGTCAGACACACAGCAATTGTGTGGTTCGTCGCCGTCAACACAAGGTCGACCGGCCTACAGTTGCCGCCAGACCGTACGAGATAGTAAATTGCGAGTAACTAGCGCGATTCGAAGGCGGTGAACGTTGACAACAGCACAGGCTGCACGTGTGCGGGACCCGGAGCGCAGCGCGAAGATTCTGGATGCGGCAGTGGAGTTGTTCGCATCGCGGGGCTTTCATTCGGTTGCGATGTCCGATATCGGGCAGACAGCCGGGATCGTCGGATCCGGAATCTATCGACATTTCGAGAGTAAGTACGCAGTACTGGTCGCTCTCCTCGAAGACGTCATGACGAGGCTCTCCAGCAGTGCGGACCGTATCGTGGCCATGCATGCCGACACCGCTTCGACCATGAAGCATCTCGTCGAGACTCAGATCGACTTCTGCCTGCATAACCGTCGATACGTCCAGCTGTACCGCCAAGAAATCAACTCGCTTCAAGATTCCGATCGACGACGACTTCGCCGGATGCAGCGTCGTTACAACGAGGAATGGATAGCCACATTGCTCGAAATGCGGCCGGAACTCGACGATTCACGCGCGCGCGTCCTTGTCCACGCTGCCATCGGCGCAATTCAGTCGAGCGTCACATTGGACAGCGGCCTACCACCGGACGAACAAGCGGCGAGCCTGATGGCGATAGCACAGAATTGCCTCGCGACCGAATGGTGACGTTCGACCGCCAGCAGGGGTGCCCAGGGGTGCCCGTTACATCGGAGTTTCGCCCCCAGCATCATCTCGCTGGACTGTCGAACAGGAAGTTCGGAGTGAGCGAGCAATCGACAGCTGACAGAGAGCAGTAGTCGGTAGCGATTCCCACACGTCCGAGCAATGCAGCAACCCCCACGGAAGCAGTCAGCGATTCATTCCGCCGCGAGGGCCGAAGAATTCGGTGGTCCCGTCGTCGACGTGGCCCCTGGCGCAGTAAGCATTAACCTCACCGACAGGTGACTCACCACTGCCGCCCGCATCACCGCAACCATGACACCGATCAGCACACCCGCTACTGACGGACTCATCGCCGGGGTGATTGCACGGGGACTGCCCCTACCGGTTGTTGGGCAGTTGCATCTGCAGTGCCAGCTGCGCGGCAGCAGGCACATCTGACACGTCAGGGATTCACTACTCCTCCCCCAACCGATCCTGCATCCGCACCAACGTCGTTCGCATTTTCTGAGCCTCGGCGATCTCGGCTAAAACCTTCGGATCGCACTTCCGATACAACTGCTCCACCGCCGGCCACACCTCCCCCTCGGCGTCGCCGAGCCCCGGGCGCTTCACCAGATCCAACACTGCCTGCTCCGCAGTAGTCGCCAATACCGGACCCAACTCGGTATCGATCCGCTCCGCATCCAGACGCGCTGTATCGCGCACAACGAACCGGACTACTGCCTGCCGGTCGACCAACCGAATCGGATCATGTCGCGTCGGCACAGCCACCACAGCCGTCGCCAACGCCCGCGGAATCGCCCCGTGCAACCGAGCCGCGCTGACCCCCATCACGACAGCGTCATCGACGCCGTAGGCCGCAACCGCGATACCGGCCGCCGCTGCCTCCAGGCCAGGCATCCAACCGCCACCCACCTGATCGTCTGGCACCGCCACATAGAAGCCCGTCGCCACCCGATGCAGCAGACCCAAGTCCGTCAGGCGCGCGAGCTCGGCTCGCGGGTGTGCGTAGACGTCAGCCGCTGTCGCGGCCCGCACCATCCGCATCGGAAGCCGCGCGAACTCGGGAGGTAACCCGGTCTGACGGCGTCGCACATCGCTAGTCGTCACAGTCACCTCCATAGAGTGTCGAATATGTAGGCTCCAAGACTACAGAACCGACACTGATTCCAACATCGCAATCCAGGCTTGGTCACTCCCGCCCGGTCCGCAAAGATCCATCTACATCCACACGAATGCTCACCGATGAGTTAGCAACGAGTTGTGACATTCTGTGACACCGAACGCCGAATCGAGCCGCCGAACCGGCAAATCCCCAGGTCACAAGCGACAGATAAACCCAGGTGGACGGACCGGGCTCACACAAGAAACGAGCGGCCACAACAGGCCAAAAAGAGACGGCCCCAACCGTTTTCACTGGTCAGAGCCGTCCGCAAGAGCCTCCTAACGGGATTGAACCGTTGACCGCTCGCTTACAAGGCGAGTGCTCTACCGCTGAGCTAAGGAGGCAGTGAAGCGAGGCAAGCATATCCGTTCATCGGACGCTCAGTGTCAACAGGTACCTTGTCGGTGGATCACCCCAGCAACGTGTAAAGACGGTCATGACTTTCCTGCAAGACCTGACGGCTTCGCTGAGCCGTCTCACCGGTGAGCGTCGGGCCACCATCGATACGCCGACCGCAGCGCCGTCACCTCTACGCCCGATCGATCTGACCGACGATGCGTCGGTCGCCGAGGTACTGGACCTCGCGGTTCGCGTCGGCGAGGTGTTGTTGGCCTCGGGCACTTCGGCGGTGGACACTGCGACGCAGGTGCAGTTCATCGCGGCGACGTACGGCCTTGCGCGGTGCGATGTCGACGTCACGTACAACTCGATCACTCTGAGCGCCCATCGCGGCCCGACGCGTCCTCCGGCGTCGACGATGCGCATCGTGCATTACCGCTCGATGGACTTCACGCGTCTGGCCGAGGTCGACCGTCTCATTCGCGCGGTCCGCGTCAAGATGGTCCCGCCCAGTGTGGCGCTCGACCGACTCGACGACATCACCAAGGCCCCGCACCCCTACAACCGCTGGATCGCGACCCTCGCCTGGTCCGGTATGGCCGCGGCCATCAGTGTGCTGCTCGGCGGTGGCCCCCTGGTGGCTGTGGTCAGCTTCCTGACCACGATGGTGATCGACCGCATCGGACGAGTGCTCAACCGCGCGGGCCTGCCGTTCTTCTTTCAGCAGGTGGTCGGCGGCTTCGTGGCCGCGACACCGGCGATCACGCTGTACAACTTTCAGGACCAGCTGAACATCAGCATTTCGCCGTCGCAGATCATCGCGGCCGGTGTGGTCGTGTTGCTGTCGGGCCTCTCGCTGGTCGGCTCGGTGCAAGACGCGATCACCGGTGCCCCGATCACGGCGTCGGCGAGGTTCTTCGAGGTGTTGATGATGACCGGCGGAATCATCGCCGGTGTCGCGACGTCACTGCGGATTGCGGCGTTGATCGGTAGCGATCTGCCTCAGATCAGCAATCTGGCACCGCCGGACATCCTGCAGGTCCCCACGAAGGTGCTCGCAGGCGCGGCAGCGTCGTTGTTCTATGCCCTTGCCTGCTACGCAGAACGGCGTGCGTTGACGGCTGCCTTTATGGGCGGTTTCGCAGGCTCCCTCGTCTACCTGCTGTCGCAGACGCTCAACGTGGGTCCGATCATCGCCTCGGCCATCGCCGCTGTCGTCGTCGGATTCGCCGGCGGTCTGCTGGCCCGTCGAGCGCTCATTCCGCCGTTGATCGTTGCCGTTGCCGGCATCACGCCATTGCTGCCGGGCCTCTCTCTGTACCGCGGTCTGTACGCGATCCTGAACGACCAATTATTGCTGGGAATCAGCTCACTGTTCGCGGCGTTCGGCGTCGGTTGCGGCCTGGCCGCCGGCGTGACCCTGGGTGAGTGGGGTGCCCGTACCCTGCGCCGCCCGCGCATCCTGGCGCGCACCGAGGAATTGCTGCGCCCGACGCTTCGCCGCAAAGAAGAACCGCGCCGACCGACGGTTCGTCGGCGGCGCGGCACGGGTTCTTCGTAACGCGAAGATCAGGCCTCGGCGCTGGGGGTTCCCTCGGCAGAGGCGCGTGCAGCAGCGTCGGCTTCCATGGCCTCACGCAGGCTGCGCGGACGCATATCGGTCCAGTTCTTCTCGACGTACTCCAAGCACGCAGCGCGGGTGTCTTCACCGAAGACGACACGCCATCCCTGAGGGACCTCGGAGAACGTCGGCCACAGCGAATGCTGGTCTTCGTCGTTGACCAGCACGAAGAAGCGTCCGTCTTCGTCATCG
Organism: Rhodococcus sp. WWJCD1; assembly: GCF_002258735.1. Lineage (NCBI taxonomy): Bacteria > Bacillati > Actinomycetota > Actinomycetes > Mycobacteriales > Nocardiaceae > Rhodococcus > Rhodococcus sp. WWJCD1. The sequence continues at coordinate 209,996 of NZ_NOXY01000033.1, read as the reverse complement.
AACGGGTTGGTACTCATCTCGCCTCACTCGTCGCGAACGTTTGTTTGGTAAGTCTGCACCGTGAGGTGCCACACGACCCTAGCAACGCAGGTCGGGCTGTGGTGCCGTCAGGCCTTCAGAAAGCCGAGCAATTCCGCATTGACTGCCTCGGGACGCTCGAGATATCCGTAGTGGCCGGCATCTGCGATTTCGACGTACCGGGCGCCTGGAATGGCGTCCGCCAGCTCCTTGCCCAGGTAGGCGGGGATCATCCGATCGTCGGCGAACCCCACCGACAGGCACGGCACCGACACCCCCCGGTAAGCCGAAGTTCGATCGAAGTCGTCCTCCATCCCCAGCTGGGCACGCACTCCGGCCGAGGGCGAGGAGGCCGAGAACTCGAACAAATCCAGCCAATCGCGGGCACTGCGCCCGTCACGCAACGTCGCAGGAGACAGGTTCATCACTGCCGTCACCGCCGCCGAGTACGTGCCGGGGAGCTCGACCCGCTTGTCGTAGAGAGCCCGCTCACCGTGGGCGAGGGTCTTCTGAAACTCGTCCACTCTGGCGTGACCGGCGAGGAACACGGCCTTACGCACCAGATCAGGCCTGGCCAAAGCCAGCTCCTGCGCGACGCGTGAACCCATCGACGTGCCGACCACGAAGGCCTTCTCCTCGCCGTTGCGGACGAGTTCGATCAGGCCTGCGGTATCGGCGACCATGGACTCGATAGTGATGCCGTGAGTGCTCTCCGACGACGGCGCGATGCCGCGATTGTCGAACGTGCACACCCGGTACCCCGCCGCTGTGAGAGCGGGCACCTGGTGCAGCTCCCACACGCGTCCGGGGCTGCCGGTACCCATAACGAGAACCACCAGGTCTCCACTGCCTTTGACCTGGTAATTGATGTCGATGCCGTTGATCTTGGCGATAGGCATAGGTCTCCTCACTGCTGATGCGTTCGTCGGCGATCGTATCGTTCGGGACCGACACGGGGTTACTCGTACAGCCAGTGGGTACCTGCAGTTACATGACTGACGAGAACGTAGCGGGCGAAGCACGCAAGGGATTGCTCGACGGAATCAAGGGCAAAGCCAAAGAGGTCGTGGGCGCGGTGACCGGCAACGACTCGTTGACAGCAGAGGGTCAGTTGCAGGCCGCCCAAGCGCGCGAGCGCAAGGAGGCCCACGCCACCGAGCGGGTAGCGGAGGCGCAGGCCACCGATGCCGGCGAGGAACTGGCCGACGTGCGCACAGCTGCCGAAAGCCGGCGTGAAGCTGCGGAGAAGAACGCCGCGGTGACCGAAGCCAACGCGGATCGCGTACGGGAGACACAGGTGGCGGCAGCCGAGCAGAACAAGCGCGAGACCGTGGCGCAGGAGCGCGCAGCCGCGGAGGTGGACGCCACCGCCGAGCAGATCGAAGCCGACGAGGACAGGCGCATCGAGCAGGCCGCTGCGGACTCCGACGAAATGGTGGCCGCGCAGAAGCACCAGGAGGCACTTCGTCAGGCCGAGGCCGATCGCAAGAAGGCCGAAGAGCTCCGTAACCAAGCCTGAACCACTACCGCAAACCAGGAGTTTCGTTTCATGAGTGTCCTAGCCATACCGATGACCATTCTTCGCATTCAGTACAAGATCGCTCGAATTCCGTTGCAGCTCATCGAGACCAACGTGGTCGAGAAGATGAATGCGGAATCACCCGCCCGCCTGGTGTACGAGCACACCCTCGGATCACTGGACCGCGCCGTCGGAAACCTGTTGGGCGACAAGAGCCTTGCGGATCGCGGCGAGACCTTGGTCGACAGCACCGAGAACCGAGCAGAGGCAGCTCGGTTGGACGCCGAGGCCCGCGCCAAGAAGGCCGCTGCGGACGACGAGCTGAAGGTGGCTCGCGAGACTGCAGAGAAGGATCGCCGAGCCGCCGACGCCGCTGCCCAGGAAGCAGCACGTGACGCGCGCCAGGAAGCAGAGCAGCGCAAGCGCGAGGCTGCTCAGGAAGCCGAGCGTGAAGCCGCCGCCAAGAAGAAGAAGGCCGACGAGCAGGCTGCGGCAGCGACAAAATCCGCCGAGGATCGAAAGAAGGCTCAGCAGGCTCAGGTCGACAAGCAGGAGAAGTTGGCCGCCGCGCCGTCCGAAGCCGAATTGGCCGAGGCTGCAGAGCGTTCCAAGGAAGCTGACGCCAAGAAAGACGAAGCGGAGCGCATCGAAAAGCTGTTCATCGCCGAGAAGAACAAGGACTGAGCTCTCAATTCACTCGAATTGACCTCTTGGTCAACCTCTTCCAGCCCCGCACCGTGTTCTCGGTGCGGGGCTGGAATCTTTCCATGGGTTCACGCGATGTGGGGACCGGCTCTGGCGTGGGATTGCCGGGGTTCTCGGTACGGGTCGACGGTGGCCGGCGGTACGAACCACGGGTGGTTGTCGGCGCCGATGAACACTTCCCAATCCGAATGGTGGATGAGTCGGTGATGGAATCCGCACAGCAGGACGAGGTTGTTCATGTCGGTGGGTCCACCATCGGTCCAGTGCCAGATGTGGTGACCTTCGGTCCAGGCTGCGGGTTTCCCACAGCCAGGGAACGCGCAACCGTGATCGCGGGCGGTGAGGGCGCGTTTCTGTTTCGCGGTGACGGTGCGGGCGGTGCGGGCCAGATTGATCGGGGAACCGTTCTCGTCCATGACGATCGCGGTCAGAAGACAATCGCAGGCCAGCTGCCGAGACGTCTCGCGAGAGAGCGGTCCCATCCACGGCAGCCACCCGACAGTGGTGCCGTCACCGAACAAGTCCCTTTACGCGCGACGATCCGCGGTGGGGCCGGTGGCGCTGCCACTGCCACTGCCACTGCCACTGCCACTATCGCACTCATCGCCGCTGCCGCTGCCGTCGCCACCACCGACATCGACGTAGTCGGATTCGGTTGCGGTGCCGTTGTTCTCGCCACTGCCACTGCCACCGTCACCCGCTGCAGCGCCGCGGAGGTCCGTGAGGTCACGCAGGCTGATGTGCAGGTTGACGTGCGGCTTCTCCCCGCCTTCGGTGGGCCGATTACTGGAGGCGAGGTAGCGGTCGAGGATGTGTCCGAACGCCTCGGCGCGGCGTAGAGCGGGGCTGCGTTCGTCTTGGGTGCCGTCGGCTGCGGGTCGGGGTTCGGTCAACGGCGAGAGGGCGGCGAGGAGTTTTTCTCCGGTGATGGCGTCGAAGTCACCTTTGAGCGCCAGCCGCCCGTTGAGGGTTTTGGAGGCGAAGAGTTCGTTGCGGTCGGTGTCTTCGGGTGGTGGCTTGTTGCCACCGTAGGTGTCTTTCAGTTTGGTGATGGCTTCGCGGATGCGGTCGGTGCGTACGCCGGGTCCGGTCGCAGCTTTGATCATGGCAGCGCGGGCGATGTCGCGACCCTCCTGCGGGAGGTTCTTGGGTGGGGTTTCGGCGAAGGTGAGGATCAACGCGGCATGGTCGATGGACATGACGCCGGTGTTCACGGCGTCGGCGATATCGGGGAAGTTCTTCAGTCCGCGGGCGAGGGCGACGATCTTGGTGGCTTTGCCGGGGGTGAGCAGGGTGGTGGAGGTCAACCACCCGGCGGGTCCGGGGAATCCGAGTTTCTCGCGGGCCACGCGGGTGTCGATTTCGGCGACGAGGGCGATACGTCGGGCTTCGAGCAATTGGATCTGGTGGGAGACATCGGCAGCGTCGGCGAGGAGTTCTGCCTCGCTCAGTTGCCAGATATCTGTGGTCATGAGGTACGTGTATCGAATGCATGTTCGATACACAATGTTAGACGAATCGAAAACTATTGGCCTGCATAATGATTCGGAAACCTAACCTTGTCGGTGAGCCATGCTAGGCGAGTCGACCACCAACCCTGAACGTCGCTCGGTATGCACTGGGCGAAACACCCAGCTCCGCAGCAAGCTGGTTTCTCAACGATGTCGCGGTGCCGAATCCGGTGTCGTGCGCGATGCGTTCGACGGTCAGATCCGTGTTCTCGAGCAACTCCCGTGCACGCTGCACCCGCTGCGCCACGATCCAGCGGGCCGGGGAGATTCCGACTTCGGCCATGAAACGGCGGGAGAACGTCCGAACACTCATAGACTGCCGTCGCGCCAGGTCCTCCACCGACAGGGATGCGCCCAGGTTGATCAGTGCCCACTCCTGCGTGCCCGCCGTCGATGTGCCGTACGTCTGTGGAGCCGGGGTGTCGATGTACTGCGCCTGACCACCGCTGCGATGGGGTGGCACGACGGTTCCTCGGGCCACCCGATTGGCCACTGCCGCACCGAAATCCTGACGAATCATGTGCAGACACAGATCGATTCCCGACGCCTCCCCTGCCGCCGTCAGTATGTCGCCGTCCTCGGTATAGAGCACGTTCGGATCGAGCAGGACCGTCGGATACAGCTCGGCGAATCGGGAGGCCGACTTCCAGTGCGTGGTAGCCCGTTTGCCGTCGAGCAGCCCGGCTGCGGCGAGAACGAACGCGCCTGTGCAGATGGACGCCAATCTCTGATTCGTCACCACACGGAACAGGGGCGAGACTGCTACGACGTCGGTCTCATAGTCGGCGTCGGAGGCCGGAACGATCACGGTATCGGCCTCGGCCACGGCGTCGAGTCCGCGTTCGACGAGTATCCGGACATCGGAGTCGGTCCTGATCAGACCTGGCACGTCAGTGCAGGTGACCACCTCGTACAACGGCTCGCCGGAATCTGATTGCGCCTGCCCGAACAGGCGGTGCACGATGCCCAACTCCATGGCGAGGAGGCCGTCGCGCACGTAGACGGCAATGCGATGCGTCATGGTCGAATCCTGCCACGTGGCATTTCCTCTGGCGCTCCGACCAACCTCCCGGTTTACTGTTGACTCGGCGACGTGGACGACCGCGTCGTCCGACGCAAGCACGACGAACAGGAGCTGGCTCGAAAGATGAGGGAACAGCGCACGCTTTCGCCGATATTCGCGGCTCTGGTGATCGTCGGGGTTCTTGCCGTCCCACGGCTGGATCTGCCCTGGGCGGGAATTGCGGGTTGGGGACTGGCATTCGTCGCGGCAGCGGCCTGGCTCATCACAACACTGCGGCCGCGGCGCGCGAGCCGACACGGGTAGCCGCGCCACACAGATTGTGGCCGAAATCTTGCACAAGTTGTCATTTATGCCACTGTTGTCCGCAGGCCTACTGACCCAGGATCGAGTGCATGAACATCCTATGGGTCTACGCCCATCCAGAAGCCCGCTCACTGAACGGCTCTCTGCGAGACGCAGCACTGAAGCGACTCCGCGCCGACGGCCATACCGTCGAGCAGTCGGATCTGTATGCGATGCAGTGGAATCCGGTGGTCACCGCCGAGGATTATGCCCACGATCCGACCGAGCGATTCCAGGTGGCGACCGCATCCAGCACCGCCCTCGCGGCCGGCACCCTCGCCCCGGACATCGTGGCCGAGCAACAGAAGTTACTGCGTGCCGACGCCGTCGTACTGCAGTTTCCGCTGTGGTGGTTCTCGATGCCCGCGATCATGAAGGGCTGGGTAGATCGCGTGTTCGTCGAGGGTTTCGGCTACGGCATCAGGGCATCCGACGGCAGCACCCGGCGCTACGGCGACGGCATGCTCGCCGGACAGCGCGCGATGGTCGTCGTCACCATGGGCGGCAGCGAACACACCGTCTCCCCACGCGGTATCAACGGCGACCTGGACGAGATGCTGTACCCGATTCAGCACGGCATCCTGTTCTATACCGGCATGTCCGTATTGCCACCGGTGCTCGTGGCGAGCGCCGACCGGATGGCCGAGTCCGATTACGCCGCAGCGGAATCGGAACTCCTCCAGCGAGTGAAGAGTCTGCACACCGAGGAGCCCATCCCCTACCGCACCCAAAGCGGCGGCGACTACGACCGGCGATTCGTGCTGCGCACCGACGTCGAGGCCGGGGACACCGGCATGCGAGTACACACCGCCCCGTGATCAACCGAGAATGCGAGCGAGAAACGCACCGATGTTGTCTTCGACTGCAGCGGTGCGGGTCTCGACATCGAAGTCTTCCTTGAACTGCCGACCCAACGCCGGGGTCTTCTTCTTTCGCGCATAGAGCGAGCACGCGAGGTCCGAGCAGATGTAGGTACCCACCGTATTGCCACGCCTGCCGGATTCTCCGGCCTTCGCAGCAGCCATCAGCGAGACCCCGCCGTTGGCGTGTGTGGTGAGGCAGATGCTGCACATCTGCGCCGTGCGCGGCCCTCCTGGCTTGTAGCGCAACGCGATTCCGCGCGGAGCGTCCCCGGAAGGCACGATGATGTAGCTTCTTCCGGCGAGCTTCGGATCCACCCAACCGAAGAAGTCGAGATCGTCCCACGGTACTGCGTCGAATGCCTCGGGAAGGGTGACCCGTTTGGCGTCGCCCTTGGACGAATTGACGAACGACGACCTGATGTCGCGTTCGGAGATCGGTTCCATGTCACTGCCTCCAGTGCTGTAAGAGTGTGTCGATGCCGTCGAGGATGCGTGTCCACGACTGCTGCGAGTCGGGTGCACTGTGAGCGAACGAGCCGGCCGCGTCGAGGCTGGCATAGCCGTGAAAGACACTGCCGAGCAATCGGACTGCATGGACCTGATCCTCTTCGCCCAGGTCGTACCCCCGGAGGATCGCCTTCATCATTGCCGAGTGACGCACTCCCGCACTCGCAAGAGCGGTCTCGTGATCGAGCGGAAACTGCGTCGCCGCATAGCGACCGGGATGCTCACGCGAATAGTCGAGATATGCGTTCGCGACGGCCACCAACGCGTCTTTGCCCGCCCGGCCCGCGAGAGCTTCCGACACCCTGTCGGCCAGTTCCTCCAACGCCAGCAGCGCGATGCCGACGTTCAACTCGTGCGAGTTCTTCAGATGCGAATACAGGCTCGCCACCTTGACGTCGAAGCGTCGTGCCAACTCGCTCGCAGTCACGCGATCGAAGCCGACCTCGTCGGCCAGGTCCGCTCCTGCTGCCACGATGCGCTGCGCGGTCAATCCTGCGCGTGCCATGCCGGCCTCCTCCTCTGCTGAAGAAGACCGTAACCGAAACTAATACCTATAGGCAAATAGCTAAACCAATCAGCGGCCCTGCCACGCCTCCCACAACTGTGCGTACCGTCCACCGGCCGCGACCAGCTCCTCGTGCGGACCCTGCTCCAGGATTTTTCCGTGTTCGAGCACCACTACGCGGTCGGCCGCAGCTGCCTGAGTCAGGCGATGCGCGACGATCAACGTACTGCGACCCTTCGTCGCGGCTTCGGCGGCAGCTTCGAGTTCTCGCGCACCGGAACTGCCCGCTTCCGCGGTGGCCTCGTCCAACACCGCGACGGCCGGGTCGGCGAGAACCAAACGCGCCAAGGCCAATTGCTGCGATTGTGCCGCGGTCAACTGGTGCCCGCCCTCGCCGACGGCGGTATCGAGTCCGTCTTCGAGCGCCTCGACCCACCCCCACGCGCCGACGGTCCGCAACGCGGCTTCGACGTCGGCGCGTTCGGCGTCCGGCGCAGCCAACCGCACGTCGTCGATCAACCGGCCGGCGAAAACGTGCACTTCCTGACTGACGATTGCGACGTGACGACGTAAGCCCTCACTGCCCAGCGCGTCCAGCGTTGCGCCGCCGACGCGAACCGACCCGGACGTCGACGCGATCGAGCCGGCCGCGATGGCCGCGATCGTCGATTTGCCGGCACCGGTGGACCCGACCAGCGCCACCGTCTCGCCTGCAGCGACGCGCAGGTTCACTCCGTGCAACACGTCGTGACCCTCCTCGTACGCGTGTCGCAGATCGGTGACGTCCAGGGTGGCGTCGACGGGTACGGAACCGTCGCCCACCGGCCGTTCGTCGGGAATGTCCACGACGCCGACCAGGCGGGCCAACGACGCACCGGCAGACTGGATGTCGTCGAAGGTGAACAACAACGTGCCGATCGGATTGAACAGGCGGTGGAACAGCAAGGCCGCGGCCGTCGTCTCACCGACGGTGACGTAATCGCCTCGTACGAGCAGGAACCCGGCCAGCAGGATCACCGACAGCCCTACGCACTCGGCACGGTTGCTGCGCGAGCCGAACCGGGTGAAGAGTCGAAAGACCTCCAGGCCGATGTCTCGGGCCTTGGCCGACGACCGGTCGATGTCGCTCAGATGGGCAGACTCGAGTCCGTACGCGCGCACCGTCTTTGCGCCCTGCATGCTGCTGACGAACGACTGCGCACGCTCGCCCATCGCGACGCGTTCGGCCGCATACAGCGGAGCCGACCGCGGCAGATACCACCGCAGCGCCAGCACGTACATCGGCAATGCCACCAGCCCCGCGAGGCCGAGACGCCAGTCGATTCCCAGCATCGTGATCATGCTCAGGCACACGAGCAGGACTGCTCCGACGAGCTGCGGGATCACTTCACCGATCGACTTCGCCATCACTGCGACGTCGTCGCCCACCCGAGAGAGCAAGTCGCCCTTGCCTACTCGTTCCAACGTCGCCACCGGCAGATGCAGGGCGCGCCGAACGACGGCTTCGCGCAGCGAGGCCAGGATGCCCTCGCCGAGTGTGCTGATCAGATAGCCACTGAATCCGGTGACGATTCCGCCGATCACCGCTGCCACCGAGATCACCACAACGACGCCGATGATCGTCGACGTGTCGGCTCCGTCGCGGACGCGGTCGACCAGCACACCGAGCACGTACACCGGCACCAGCGACATCCCCGCGGCGATTGCGCCGAGGAGCAGCGTCACCGCCGTTCGTGCCTTCCGCAGGCGCAGCTGTTCCAGCAGCCACTTCCCGGACCGTGCCCCGGTTGCGATCGGAAGTAGTTCGGGGGTCGTCATCGCAGCACCGTGTCCTTGTACTGCGCGTCCGAGGACGCGAGATCGTGGTGCGTTCCCTCGGCGACGACGCGTCCGCCGTCGACGACGAGAACGCGATGGGTCACCGACAACAGCGCAGGGCTGGTGGTGATGAGGATCGTTGTTTGCGAGGCGCTTTCGGTGTGCCGCAGCTCGGCGACACCGCGGGCTATGGCGTGTTCGGTGACGGCGTCGACGGCCGTCGTGGGGTCGTGCAGCACCAGCACCGGGGCATCGACCGACAGCGCCCGGGCCAAGGCGACTCGTTGACGTTGCCCGCCGGACAGGCTCGCTCCGCGGTCGGTGACGGCGTGGTCGAGGCCGGCTTCGTGCAGTTCGACGACGTCGGTGGCCGCGGATGCCTGCAGCACTCGGTCGAGTTCGGCCTCGGGCCGCTCACGCCCGGCGGTGACGTTGCTACGCACGGTGCCGGCGAAGAGGTCGGTCAGGTGCGGCTCGACGAGAACGGTCTCACGGGCGCGTCGGAGATCGATCCGACCCGCCGGGATCCCGCCGATACGTACCGTTCCGGTGTAATCGGACTCGGAGATCTGGCCGGACAGCAGTGCGGCGATCGCTTCGCCGTCCTGCGGCCGATAGGCCACCACTCCGAGTAACTCACCCGGTGCGGCTCGGAATGCGAGGCCGTCGAGCGACCGGAACCGAACGTCGTCGACGGTCAGTTCGGTACCTACCGGAACCGCGGACTCCGACTGCGGTAGAACGTGTTCCGCACCCAGTACCAGGGCGAGCCGATCGGCCGATCCACGCACCATGGCCACCACACCGGGGATCCTCGACAACCCGGTGAGAGGTTCGATGACGAATTGCGAGAGTCCGATGACGGTGATCAACTCACCGACCGAAATCCTGCCCTGCAACGCGAACCAGCCTGCGGTCCCGGCAATTCCGACGGCGAGCAGCGCGTTGACCGCCGCGGCGAGGCCCTGATAGACGTTGTTGGCGCGGGCCAGTTTCAGCGTCGCTGCCAGTGCCGTTCTGCTCGACGTCACGAACCGCTGCGTTGCAGCGTTCTCGGCACCGATACCGCGCAGGGGCCGCACTCCGCTGACCAGATCGGTGGCCATCCCCGATACCCCGGCGATCTCGGCCTGCTGTGCGGTGGCCGCACGAGTGAGCAACGGGGCGAGACGCTGGAGCGCAATCAGAATCACCGGAGTTCCGATCACGACGGCCAAGCCGAGGGGAATGTCGACGACCAGCAGGGCCACCGCCGACGCGATGACAGCGACCGCCGACGCGAAGACCCGGGCGATCAGATCGAGGATCCACGACTCCTTCTCGGCATCGGACGTCGACACCGTCAGCAGCTCCCCCGACGACAGCTCGGTCCGCAGTCCGCGGGGATCGAGGACGCGTCCGGCAACCTCGATGCGCACCAGGTACGCCTCCCGCTCGATCGCGACGACGATGATGCGAGCACCGATGCGCCACGCGTACGACAGCGTGACGAACAGGGCTGCCAGCCCGATCAGCGAGACGATCATCGCCGTGACGTCGCCGGTGTCGATGGCCCGCGAGACGATGAGACCGATGGCCACCGGGACCATCGTTTCGCATAGTTGATGTACCCCGAACAGCATCGACGACCCGATCAAGCGGGCGCGATGGCGTCGTACGGTGCGGCGCAGAATCGCGGAGCCGGTGGCTGGAGGAGGGCCCTCCACCACCGTTCGAGCATGGCGGAGCGGCACAGAATCGGTCATTTGTCGCAGCCTAAGGGATCGGGAACTGGCGATGGGGTGCCACATTTACATAGAGTCGTGGCCAGGAACACCACGTAAGTCCAGCAGAGAGTACGGAGAACACCATGCCTGCCAAGACCTCCACCGACAACGACATCGCCGACGAAGACATCGTCCCACTCGAGTACGAGACGGCCAGCCAGGCTCAGCGCGTCGTCGCCGCCTACGCGACCGATGCCGACGAATGCCGCATGTTGTTGTCGATGCTGGGTATAGACCCCGTAGCGAAGACCGACTGACAGGTTTTCGCAGGGCTGTTTCCCCAGAGATCTACAAGCGGATTGGACAGTTGTGGCTGACGCCTCGCAGGGTTCGGATTTTGTCGTCGTAGCCAACAGGTTGCCCGTCGATCTGGAAAAGCTTCCGGACGGAAGCACGCGATGGAAGCGAAGCCCCGGCGGGTTGGTCACCGCCCTCGAACCGATCCTGCGCGCCAACAAGGGTGCCTGGGTGGGATGGGTCGGCGTGTCCGACGTCGACGTCGAGCCGTTCGTCGAGGACGACCTGCAGCTGCGGCCGGTGCCGATCAGCGAGAAGGAATACACCCAGTACTACGAGGGCTTCTCCAATGCCACCCTGTGGCCGCTCTACCACGACGTCATCGTCAAGCCGGAGTACGACCGCGACTGGTGGAACGCTTACGTCGAGGTGAACCGTCGCTTCGCCGAGAAGACATCAGAGGCCGCGGCGCAGGGCGCGACGGTCTGGATCCAGGACTACCAGCTCCAGCTCGTTCCGAAGATGCTGCGGATGCTGCGCCCCGATCTGACCATCGGGTTCTTCCTGCACATTCCGTTCCCGCCGATCGAGCTGTTCATGCAGATGCCGTGGCGCACCGAGATCGTCGAGGGACTCCTCGGTGCCGATCTCATCGGGTTCCATCTGTCCGGCGGCGCGCAGAACTTCCTCTACCTTGCCCGACGCCTCGCTGGGGGAACCACGTCCCGCGGAACCGTCGGAGTGCGGTCCAAGCTCGGCGTCGTGCAGGTCGGCTTCCGGACCGTGCGTGTCGGGGCCTTCCCCATCTCCATCGACTCGGGCGACCTCGACACCAAGTCTCGCTCCAAGGCCGTCCGTGATCGCGCGAAGCAACTCCGCAAGGACCTGGGAAACCCGAAGCGCATCATGCTCGGCGTCGATCGACTCGATTACACCAAGGGAATCGACGTCCGGCTCAACGCTTTCCGCGAGTTGCTCGAAGAGGGCCGCGTCGACCCCGCCGAGAACGTCATCGTGCAGTTGGCCACGCCCAGCCGGGAACGCGTCGAAAGTTACGTAGCGATGCGCGGCGAGATCGAGCAGCAGGTGGGCCGGATCAACGGCGAATACGGCCAGGTGGGTCATCCCGTGGTGCACTACCTGCACCGGCCGATCCCCCGCGACGACCTGCTGGCCTATTTCGTCGCCGCCGACGTCATGCTGGTCACGCCACTGCGCGACGGCATGAATCTCGTCGCCAAGGAGTATGTGGCCTGCCGCAGCGATCTCGGTGGCGCGCTCGTACTCAGCGAATTCACCGGTGCCGCAGCAGAACTGCGCCAGGCATACCTGTGCAATCCACACGACCTGGACAGCGTGAAGGACGCCATCATCGGCGCGCTCGAACAGGAACCCGAGGCAGGAAAGCGCCACATGCGTGCCATGCGTCGGCAGGTGCTCGCGCACGACGTCGACCGCTGGGCCCGTTCCTTCCTGACCGCGCTCGCACAACCTGCGGAGGGCTCGAACCCCACGCAGCGTTAAATCGCTTTCCTTCCGACCGTCGACGGCTGTAACTTTGCCGTCGACGGTTTTTTCATGCATGCCAGAAGTGAGGAGGTGGGCATCGTGGCCACCTGGACGACAACACCCCCGAGCCCTCGTTCCTCCTCCCCGAAGGATCTCGCATGTCTTCACTCGACCATTACGGTCTCGATCAGCACTGGCTGACCGAATTCGAAAACCATTCTCGGAACAGAATTCTCGCCCGTGTCGTACGCGTCGACCGCGGCGAGTTCGACGCCGTCACCGACAGCGGCATCGTCCGATGCACCGGCAGCAACACCTGCACCGGGGATTGGGTGACCCTGGACGAGAACTCGTTCCGCCTGATGGCCATCCTCCCCCGCCGGACGGCCATCGAACGCGCCTCCGCCGGATCCACTTCCGAGGCACAAGTTCTCGGAGCCAACGTCGATACCGTCGTGGTCACCGTCGCGTCGGACACGGCCCTCGACCTCGGTCGCGTCGAGCGCTACATCACCCTCGCCTGGGGCAGCGGCGGCGTCCCCGTTCTCGCGATCACCAAGAACGACAGCGGCAGCGTCGACGAAGAACGAATACTGGCAGCCGCACCGGGTGTCACCGTATGCAGCACGAGCGCTGTCTCGACCGGCGGAATCGACTCACTGACAGGACATCTGCGAGGCACGGTCGCACTGATCGGGCCGTCGGGATCCGGCAAGTCGACGCTCGGCAACGCCCTTCTGGGCGGCTCGGCGTTCGCAACCGGTGCCACCCGCGACGCCGACGGCAAAGGCAGGCACACGACGGTGCATCGGGAGTTGGTGCCGATTCCGGCGTCCGGCCTCGTTCTGCTGGATACCCCGGGTCTGCGGTCGGTGGGTATCCAGGGATCGGAAGATGCTGTGGCGAGCGCCTTTTCCGACATCGAAGAACTTGCCGCACTGTGCCGGTTCGGTGACTGTGCGCACGAACACGAGCCCGGATGCGCAGTGCTCGCCGCCGTCGACGAGGGCGAGCTCACCGAACGCAGACTGGGCAACTACCGAAAGCTGCTGCGGGAGAACGCCTGGGCCACCTCGAGGCACGACGCCCGAGCTCGCAGCGAGAAGCTGCGCGAGTACAAGCAGATCTCGAAGTCACTACGTCGGAAATACGCCGCCGACGGTAGAGGGAGGTAGGTCAGCTCTCGTCGAACAGTGAGGGACTGTCGGTCTCCGCCTCGGCCTGCCGAGCCGAACCCTCACTGCTCGACGCCTTGCGCACCACCTCGACCGTGGTGGTGCGCACCGACAACCGATGCCCGTCGTGGTGTTCGAGCAACGCCAAACCCTGACGAATCTCGAGCACCTTCCACGGGCCGGCGTGCCCGGACGCCTGAACCAGGTCGCCTGGTGCGATCTCGGAAGCCACTGTTGTTCTCCATTCGGCGAGCGATCGGGTTCGAGCAAGTCTGTGACACACACCCTATCGGGCACGCATCTGGGCGCACTCACTTGCTCGGTGAACAAATTAGGAGTACTCATGTAATAGTTATAGATATACAAGCATTATCGCGGAGGTGAACGTGGCCGAGTTGACTCGACGACACCGGTATCTCGTGCTCGGCATCTGCTGCCTGAGCCTGTTTCTCGTCAGCACCGACAACACGATCGTCAACGTTGCACTGCCGTCGATGCGCGCCGACCTGAACGCATCGGTATCGGGCCTGCAGTGGATCATCGACGCATACACGCTGGTCGTCGCCTCGCTGCTGATGCTCGGCGGCTCGATGGCCGACAAGTTCGGACGCAAACGTTTCTTCCTGATCGGGACCGGAACGTTCGTGGTCGGGTCCCTGCTGTGCAGCATTGCACCGTCACTGGGCTGGCTCGTCGCCTTCCGCATGCTGCAGGCCGTCGGCGGTTCGATGATGAATCCCGTCGCGATGTCGATCATCACCAATACCTTCACCGACCCGAAAGAGCGTGCCGGGGCCATCGGAATGTGGGGTGCTGTCGTCGGGATCTCGATGTCGGCGGGCCCCGCGCTCGGCGGCATCCTCGTCACCGGAGCCGGCTGGCAATCGATATTCTGGATCAACGTCCCGGTCGGCATCTTCGCACTGGCGATGACGGTGAAGTTCGTCCCCGAATCCAAAGCCGAGCACGCGAGAAAGTTCGACCCGGCCGGTCAATTCCTCATCTTCGCGTTTCTCGCCTCGCTGGTGTTCACCATCATCGAAGGGCCTGCGAAGGGCTGGGGATCACCGCTGATCGTGCTGACCGGTGCCATCGCGGTGGGTTCCCTCGTCGGCCTGCTGGTGGTCGAGTCGCGGATCGAGGAACCCCTGATCCAACTGAGGTTCTTCCGTAGCGCACCGTTCAGCGGAGCGACGGTGATCGCCGTGTGCGCGTTCGCTTCCCTGGGCGGATTTCTGTTCCTCAACACCCTGTACCTGCAGGACGTGCGCGGCTACTCCCCGCTGCATGCCGGTCTCTACACTCTGCCGATGGCCTTGATGACGCTGATCTTCGCGCCGATCTCCGGCCGCATCGTCGGCACCCTGGGTGCGCGCATTCCGCTGCTCGTTGCCGGAATCGGATTCGTGGCCTCGGCGCTGATGCTCACCCGACTGACTCCGACGACGTCGTTCGCGTGGCTGGCGGTTGCCTACGTGATCTTCGGAATATCCTTCGGCATGGTCAATGCTCCGATCACCAATACCGCGGTGTCCGGAATGCCGCGCAGCCAGGCCGGAGTCGCGTCCGCCATCGCGTCGACCAGTAGGCAGGTGGGTCAGTCGCTCGGCGTGGCCGTCGTCGGCTCCATCGTCACCGCGAGCATCGTCGGTGAGATCTCCGACGGTTTCACCGCCGCGGCCGTGCCCGCGTGGTTCGTCATCGCAGGCGCAGGCGTGGTCGTCACCGTGCTCGCCTTGGTCACCACCGGCCGGTGGGCCCGCTCGACCGCCGAGAACATCGGCCGTCCGGTGCTCGTATGACCGCCGACGCAGCGCATGTCTGGCGCGAGATGCGCTCACTGATGCTCGAGAAACACGACACCCGACGGGCCGTCGCCGACGCCACCGGCATGAGCTTTCTGCGGGCGAAGCTGCTCACCAAATTGCTCGCGGGAGATCGGACGGTGACCGAGCTGGCCGAGATTCTTGCGTCCGATGCGCCGTACGTCTCCCTCAACGTTCGCGAGCTCGAGAAGCGCGAATTGGTGGTGCGCACCGAAGATCCCGAGGATCGCCGACGCCGCATCATCGGGCTCACCGATGCCGGCCGTCGCCTTGCGGAGAAAGCCAGAACAATCGCCGACGCCCCGCCGCCGGAATTCACGACGGTATCCGCGGCGGATCTGGCACATCTACGACGGATTCTGCAGCTGCCCTGAACTCTTGGGACAGCGCTTCAGCGGCGGATGGACTCGAGTGGGGTGCCGGTCTCGACCAGGGCCCGTACGGTCGCCGCTTCCATTCCCGGGGATCCGCACACCAAAATTTGGCTGTCCAGGAATGGCCCCTGGGTGGCGACGACGTCGGCCATACTGCCTTCCCAGCAGTGCTCGGGCTCGAAGAACGCGGTGGTGGAACCGATTTCGTCACGGATGCGGTCGTTCCATCGATCCGGAGCCCACGGCTCGTTCAGTTGATCGACGACGGGAACGACGGTCAACCACCGCAATTGCGACGCCATCAACCACAGCATGTCCCCGGCATACAGGTCGCGAGGCGATTTTCCGCCGACGAACAGCGTGACGTTGGGTGGCTGCTCCCAGCGCGTGAGATCGAGCAGAATTGCCCGCAACGGAGCGAGGCCGGTGCCGCCCGCGATCATGACGACGTCGCGACCCGAGTCGTCGACATGCAGACCGCCTTTGGGATCGCTGATCTGCCAGACATCACCTGGCCGTGTCTCGTTGACGATCGACCCGCTCACCCATCCAGCGGGAACGGCTCGGACGTGAAATTCCAGTTTGCCGTCGAGCGAGGGCGGCAGCGCTGGTGAGTATCGCCGCGTCAGAGCTGAGTTCTGGGGAACTGTCACCGATACCGACTGGCCTGCCGTGAACGGAACCACATCGCCCTCGAGTCTGATGACCGCGAGGTCGTTCCGAAGGCGGTGATACTGAACGACCGTCGAACTCCACGCCTGCATGCCGACCAGGATAGGGGTCGGTGCCGGGTGTCTCGCAAACGCGCGCGAGGCTCGCCGGCGCAAACGCGCGCGCGTTTGCTGAACGCGCGCGAAATAGTGAGCGAATCAGCGACGACAATGCGCGCATCTGACAAATGCGCGCGCGTTTGCGAGGATCTGAGCCCGCAAAGAGGCGGCGAACCTAGCGCTGGTGCTTCGGCTTCCAGACCACCAGGGCGTTGCGTTGAATCGGCACCAGGTCGCGGCGATAGCTGGCGTGCACGGCTGCCAACTCCTGAGCCAGTTCGCTGATTCGCGACTGCAGAGCCTCGACCTGATTGGTGAGCTCGATGATGCGCTTGATACCGGCGAGGTTGACGCCCTCGTCCTGCGAGAGTCGCTGCACTTCACGGAGCAGTGCGACGTCACGCGGGGAGTAGCGTCGACCGCCGCCGGTGGTGCGGTGCGGGGTGACCAGTCCGAGCCTGTCGTAGGTGCGCAGTGTCTGCGCGTGCATACCGGCCAGCTGTGCCGCGACGGAGATCACGAAGATCTGCGCGTCGGGATCAGCTTGTGCTCCACCGTTTTTCGGGGAACCGCCCTCGGGAGGGACCGACATCACACACCTGCCCACCCGGCCCGCGGGTCGAATCCGCTGGCCTTCTCGGCTTCCAGATAGTTCTTCAGAGCGTCGGTAGCAGCATCGTCCAGTTTCTGCGGGACGGCAACTTTGACGGTCACCATCAGGTCGCCGGTACCGGACTTCTTCGGGATACCGCGTCCACGCACCCGCAGCACTCGGCCGTCGACGGTTCCCGGTGGCACCTTCACTCCGACGCGACCCTCGAGGGTGGGCACCGACAGCGTTGTACCGAGCACCAGTTCGCCGTAGCTCACCGGAACGGTCACCGTCAGATCGTCGTTGTTGCGGCCGAACACCTTGTCGGGCTTGACCCGTACTGTCACGAACAGGTCGCCCGATGGCGCTCCGCGCAGACCCGCTTCGCCTTGACCGGCGAGCCTGACCTTCTGCCCGTCGCTGATGCCGGCCGGTACACGCACGGTGATGGTGCGGGTCCGGTTCTGCACTCCGGTTCCACGGCAGTCGACGCACGGGTCGTCGATGATGGACCCGCTGCCACGGCAGTCGTCACACGGCTCACTGAAGCCGAACGCGCCTTGATTTCTGTTGACGACGCCTTGGCCGTTGCATTTGGGGCACACGCGCGGGCTGGTTCCTGGCTTTGCGCCGCTGCCGTGGCAGGTGGTGCACGATGACGGGCTGGTCAACTTCAAGGGGACCGTAACGCCCTGTGCCGCTTCACGGAACTGCAGCGAGGTCTCGGTCTCGACGTCGCTGCCGCGTCGGGGCCGATTGCTCTGCGGGCGCTGTTGAGCGCCACCGCGATTGAACAGGCCACCGAAGAGGTCGCCGATTCCGCCGTCGCCGCCGCCTTGACCGAAGATGTCGCCGACGTCGAAGGTCTGGCCGCCACCGCCGAATCCGCCTGCGCCGGGCGAGAACCCACCGCCACCGCCGCGGCTACCGAAACCACCCGAGGCGAACAGCCGTCGTGCTTCGTCGTATTCCTTGCGCTTGGCCGGGTCGGCGAGCACGGCGTGCGCCTCGCTGACCGCCTTGAACTTGTTCTCGGCCGAGGCGTTGCCCGGATTGGCATCGGGATGGTTGTCCCGGGCCAACTTTCGGTACGCCTTCTTGATTTCTTCTGCAGTCGCGCTGGAGGAAACGCCCAGCTCCTTGTAGAAGTCCTTCTCGATCCACTCCCGCTGGCTCACCGGGCGTTTCCTCCTCTCGCGCTACTTCTGTTTACTGCTCGTCGGACGCAGGTGCATCCGATTCTTGTGCTGCACTGTCCACGACGCCGACCATCGCGGTCCGCAGAACGCGTTCGCCGAGCTTGTAGCCCGGACGCATCAGCGTCCCGACGACGGGACTGCTGCCGTCGCCCTCGTGGGAGACGGCCTCGTGGATGGCCGGGTCGAAGGCGTCGCCCTCGGCTCCGAAGGTGGTCAGGCCGATGTTCGAGAACACCCCTGCCAACTTGTCTGCCACTGCCTTGAGCGGTCCGGTTTCGAGATCGCCGTGCTGGCGAGCTCGCTCGAGGTCGTCGAGAACCGGGAGAAGCTGCGAGACGACGGACGCCTTCGCGTTCTCCGCTCCGGTCTGCTTCTCACGATCGGTACGACGCCGGTAGTTGGCGTACTCCGCCGACACGCGCTGCAGATCTGCGGTGAGTTCGACGACCTGCGTGTCACGCGGGTCTTCCACGACGTCACCGTCGACGGTCCCTTCGTCCACCGAGTCGGGCTGGGGCGCGGCCCCGGTGCCCACGAGGGGCTCCGGAACTGCGTCACCTTCCCGTACTTCACCGGTCTCGGGATCGATCTTTCGCTTGTCCACGAAAGTGACCGGTTCTTGCTCGGTGTTCTCCGACGTCACTTCTTGTCCGTGTCGTCGGCGGGCTCGTCGACAACCTCTGCGTCGACGACACCGTCGTCAGCGGCCTGGGCGCCACCCTCTGCCCCGCCCTGCTCCTTGGCCTGAGCCTCGTAGATGGCGGTGCCGAGAGCCTGCGACTCGGTCGAGAGCTTCTCCACGGCGGTCTTGACTGCCGAGATGTCGCTGCCCGCGAGAGCCGTCTTGGCGTCGGCGATTGCGGTTTCGACGCGTCCCTTGAGCTCGGCGTCGACCTTGTCCTCGTTGTCCTTGACGAACTTCTCCGTCTGGTGGACGAGGGACTCGGCCTGGTTGCGAACCTCGGCCTCTTCGCGACGAGCCTTGTCCTCGTCTGCGTGAGCTTCCGCGTCGGCGACCATGCGGTCGATCTCTTCCTTGGACAAGCCGGAGCCGTCCTGGATCTTGATCGTGTTTTCCTTGCCGGTGCCCTTGTCCTTGGCCGTGACGTGCACGATGCCGTTGGCGTCGATGTCGAAGGTGACCTCGATCTGCGGGACGCCGCGAGGAGCCGGGGGCAGCTCGGTCAGCTCGAACGAGCCGAGGAGCTTGTTGTGCGAGGCGATCTCGCGCTCACCCTGGAAGACCTGGATCTGCACCGAGGGCTGATTGTCGTCAGCGGTGGTGAAGGTCTCGGAACGCTTCGTAGGGATGGTGGTGTTGCGCTCGATGAGCTTGGTCATGACGCCACCCTTGGTTTCGATACCGAGGGACAGCGGCGTGACGTCGAGGAGCAGAACGTCCTTGACCTCACCCTTGAGCACACCGGCCTGCAGTGCAGCACCAACGGCCACGACCTCGTCCGGGTTGACGCCCTTGTTGGGCTCGCGTCCACCGGAGAGTTCCTTGACCAGCTCGGAGACGGCGGGCATACGCGTCGAACCACCGACGAGCACAACGTGGTCGATGTCCTTGACGGCAATGCCGGAGTCCTTGACCACTGCCTGGAACGGCGCACGAGTGCGGTCGAGCAGGTCGGAGGTGATCTTCTGGAACTCCGAGCGGCTGAGCTGCTCGTCGAGGAAGAGCGGGTTCTTGTCGCCGTCGACCGTGATGTACGGGAGGTTGATCGAGGTGCTCTGCCCGGAGGACAGTTCGATCTTCGCCTTCTCGGCGGCCTCACGCAGACGCTGCAGCGCCATCTTGTCCTTGGTCAGATCGATGCCGTTCTGAGCCTTGAACTTGTCGACGAGCCAGGTCACGATGCGCTCGTCCCAGTCGTCGCCACCGAGGTGGTTGTCGCCGGACGTCGCACGAACCTCGACGACGCCGTCGCCGATTTCCAGCAGCGAGACGTCGAACGTGCCGCCACCGAGGTCGAACACGAGAATGGTCTGCTCACTGTCGCCCTTGTCCAGGCCGTATGCGAGAGCGGCCGCGGTGGGCTCGTTGACGATGCGCAGGACGTTGAGGCCGGCGATCTGGCCGGCTTCCTTCGTGGCCTGACGCTGTGCGTCCTCGAAGTACGCGGGAACGGTGATGACCGCGTCGGTGATTTCTTCACCCAGGTAGGCCTCGGCGTCGCGCTTGAGCTTCTGCAGCGTGCGCGCGGAGATCTCCTGAGGGGTGTACTTCTTGCCGTCGATCTCCACGGTCCAGTCCGTGCCGACGTGGCGCTTCACGGAACGAATCGTGCGATCGACGTTGGTGACCGCCTGGTTCTTCGCGGGCTGGCCGACCAGCACTTCACCGTTCTTGGCAAAAGCGACGATCGACGGGGTGGTGCGTGATCCCTCGGAGTTGGCGACGACAACCGGTTCGCCGCCCTCGAGGACGGACACGACCGAGTTGGTGGTCCCGAGGTCGATACCGACCGCACGAGCCATAATGTTTCCTCCTGTTATTGCGTGGATTCAGTCCCTGGGTGAGCGAACTCCGCTCAAGTTTGCACAACGCGATCTGTCGCGTCAACTTCCAACTTGAGCCTCATCCACTCAAGGCTGCTGACCTGCACAACGGAGGGTGTGGCGGATTTGTTCCCCAAGGGAGCGGCTGCGCCGCATGTGCACGGGAGTGGAGCCTGCGGAACGACCCAGGTGAGCGGAAACTCGACCCCTGCTACGAGGTTCCGCGCACATGGGGCGAAGCCCCTCCACAGCAGTACGCCGCGACGATCAGCGGGGATCGTCGCGGCGCAGCGGGAGGAAAGTCGGGTCGAGAATTACTCGGCAGGCTCTTCAGCAGGCGCGGGGATGCAGCTGTGGCTGAGCAGCCCGGCCGTGATGTTGTTCATGAAGTCGGCGTCGAGAGCGCTCGCAAAGGCCGCGGCACCGGCGGGACGAGCGACCCATTCACGATCGACGGAGGGCACGGTGTACGTCGCCGACTCGCCTGCCTTGATGGTCGTCTCGGTGTTCTGACCCTGGACGCCCGGCAGTGCGCCGTAGTTGACGTTGACGTTCGAGGCGTCGTCCGCGCCGACGTTGTCGACCTTCACCTGCAATGCCACGACGCCACCCTCGGGGGCGTCCTTGACCGTGGTGTCGCAGACCGCGGACATCGCGACCACCAGGTCGGGGCTTTCGAGCACGACCGAGCCGAGCGGGCCCACCGGCTCTTCCGGTTCGGCCGAGGCCATGGGCACGAGGACGACCGCACCGATGCCGGCGGCCAGGGCGGCCGTCGAGGCCAGGATCGATGTGCGGGCAAGACGTCGCATGGACAACTCCTGTAGCTGAGGGGATGTGACCCGTGAGTCTGATGTGACTGGAGGGACAGTTGGTACTTGACTCACTATGGCCTATCGGAATCAGACATTCCACACCAGGCGGTCTCGATTCGATGACGTTCGCATATCGAAGGAAAACGCCCCAACCAATGACATCGGTGTAGTTCGGCGTAGGTTTCACCGGTCGACCGGCAAGGTTTCGCCCGTCGACGATCAGGGGAACCACAACCCTGCGGATCGGCCGCGCCCTACGTAGGGTTGAAGAAAAGCGAGGCTACGGAGGCACATGGATCCCGAAGTGCAGCACGAACCGAGCGAGATCACCTACGACGAGAAGTTCTACCCGGCTCGGCCGAAACCACTTCGCCCCTCGGTGCGCCGCGCCAACCGGAGCAACGGCCCCACTCCCGACAGCGAACCGGTCGCATCGAACCCGGAGTACGTGGACTGGCTCACCGAACAGTCGATGCTGCGCGACGCCAAGCTGATCGCCGAGCAACTCTCGGGCAAGGGCAGCATGTGGCAGAACCCGTATGCCGATCCCGATCCTCGCGCCGCCGTCGAGCGCGCACCGGTGTGGTTCACCGCTTACCCCATCTCGGTGATCAACGCTCCGCAGACGAGCTTTCTGAGCACCCTCGGCGACGAGAAGCTCTGGCAGGCGTTCTCCGAAATCGGTGTCACCGCAGTGCATACCGGCCCCGTCAAGGTGGCAGGCGGAATCCACGGCTGGCGGCCGACCCCCTCGGTCGACGGCCACTTCGACCGCATCGGCATGCAGATCGACCCCGCGTTCGGATCGGAAGAAGAGTTCCGACGCCTGTGCGTGGTGGCCTCGGCATACGACGGCATCGTCATCGACGACATCGTGCCCGGTCACACCGGCAAGGGTGCGGACTTCCGACTCGCCGAGATGGCCGTGGCCGATTACCCCGGCATCTACCACATGGTGGAGATCGAACCGCAGGACTGGCACCTGCTGCCCCGAGTGCGCGCCGGAGCCGACTCGCAGAACATAGACGCCGAGGCCGAGGCAAATCTCGCTCGTGCCGGCTACATCATCGGCCAGCTGCAGCGAGTGATCTTCTACGAGCTCGGAGTGAAGGAAACCAACTGGAGCGCAACACCTCCCGTTGTCGGTATCGATGGCGTCGAACGCCGCTGGGTGTACCTGCACTACTTCAAGGCAGGTCAGCCGTCGATCAACTGGCTCGACCCCTCTTTCGCCGGCATGCGACTGGTGATCGGCGACGCGTGTCACTCCATCGCCGACCTCGGCGCAGGAGCACTGCGATTGGATGCCAACGGTTTTCTCGGCGTCGAGCGTCGAGCAGAAGGCCCGGGCTGGTCCGAGGGCCATCCCCTGTCCGAGGCCGCCAACCACCTGATCGCCAGCGTGGTGCGCAAGATGGGCGGGTTCACCTTCCAGGAGTTGAACCTCACGATCGACGACATCAAGGCCATGGGCACCAACGGAGCCGACCTGTCGTACGACTTCATCAACCGCCCGGCTTATCAGCATGCGCTGGTCATGGGGAACACCGAATTCCTCAGGCTCACCATGACTTTGGCGCGTGATCATGGCGTCGACACGGCATCTCTTGTGCATGCCCTGCAGAATCACGACGAGATGACGTTCGAGCTCATCCACTTCGCCACCCTGCATGCGGAGGACGAGTTCTCCTACGGCGGCGAGACGGTCAAGGGCTGCGACCTGGGCGATCGTATTCGTGGCGAACTGACCGATCGGCTCACCGGACGTTGGGCACCGTACAACCGGACGTTCACCACCAACGGAATCGCCTGCACCACAGCAAGTGTCATCACCGCATCGCTCGGTATCCGTGATCTCGACCGAATGGACGAGGCAGACATCGAGACGGTCAAGCGAGCCCACCTTCTGTTGGCGATGTACAACGCGTTGCAGCCGGGCGTGTTCGCCCTGTCGGGCTGGGACCTGCTGGGCATTCTGCCCATCGATGCCGCAGAGGTAGACGATCTCATTCGGGAAGGTGACACCCGGTGGATCAACCGTGGCGCTCACGATCTGATGGGATATTTCCCCGAGGCTGTCCGCTCGGAGTCCGGCATTCCGCGCGGACGCAGCCTCTACGGCTCGCTCCCCGAGCAGCTGGCCGACCCGCAGTCGTTCGCCCGCCAACTGGCGCGAATCATCGAGCTGCGCAAGCGGTTCGGTATCGCCACCGCCCAGCAGATCGACATTCCTACGGTCTCGCACAAGGGCCTGCTGGTGATGGTGCACGAACTCAGCCAGGGGACCATCCAGGCCACAGTGCTCAACTTCTCGTCCGAGGAGATCAGCGCAACCATTCAGTCCAAGCACCTGGTGCCCGGCACGTGCGCCATCGACGTGTACGACGACAACGAAATCGCAACCGTGGACGAGCTGAACAGCTTCCCGATGACACTGCGACCCTACGAGGGCGTGGCGGTGGTACTGCGCTGAGGCGGCGTCCCATCACCTCGGCCCGATAGACTGCTCGATCGTGGCCGAAGACGAGAACGACCCGACCTCACGCAGACCTCTTCCTGCGCGTCCGCAACCGCCGCGGCCGGATGTCGTCGTCGAGCCTCTTCGGCCACGGCAGGCGTCAGCTCCCTCAGTTCTTCCGAAGCTTGCGACCGCGCTGTGGGCCTCGACGGCGGTGCTGGTTCTCGCGTTGGCCGCCGTCGTCGCGCTCAACTGGGAATCCGTTCTCTCCAGCGTCGAAACTGCAGTCTCACAGCAGGATTCGACGGCGAGCGCCGCCGACCTACGCAACACGGCCTCGGCCACCCTGCTCTCGAGCGGTGCCGCGTCGGCGGTGCTGATTCTCCTTGGCTTCGTCGCGCTCAATCTGCTGCGCGGCGCAGCGACGTCGTCCAAGGTCCTGATGGGTGCGGTCGGGATCTTGACCATCGGCGCGGCCGTCACGTTCTCGACCTTCGTCTCCGACGCCCCCGCGCTACTCGGCGGTGTGCTGCAGTGGGGACCGTTCGTCGTCGCAGCCACGGCGGCTGCGGCTGCGGTCATAGCCCTGTTGCCGAGACGCTGAGACGGCTCGCGCTGTACATTTCCGTTTACCGGCACCCGGAAAAATTCCACCGTCAGCGTTGGAATCCGTGCCTTGCGGTTGAGTGGTACCGACGCCAGAGGAGGCCGCGAAGTGCACGACGAGGCCGAGCACAGCCCCAGATTGAGGGTTGTCGGTGTAGGTAGTTCGGCAGGCGGCCTCGATGCCATGACGAAGCTGCTCCACGGTGCATCCGACGACGTACCGTGGTGTTTTGTCGTGGCTCAGCACCGAGCACCGAGCCCGGACGGCGCATTGATGGAACTACTCTCCCCACACACGAGCCTGAGGGTGAAGACTGCTGTCGCGGGGGAAACAGTCGCCCGCGGTGTCGTCTTCATTGCACCTCCCGGTTCCGACATCGTGGTCTCCCGAGGATCGATTCGACTGCCGACACCCAATGCGCAGAGGCGACCGTGGCCGAGCATCGACCGCCTGCTGGTGTCGCTGGCCGAGGAGTTCGGGCCCGACGCGGTCGGAGTCGTTCTGTCCGGTACCGGCCGCGACGGTGCTGCTGGTTCGACGGCCATCCGTACCGGCGGTGGCGTCGTTGCCGTACAGAATCCATCGACCGCCGAGTTCGAGCAGATGCCGACCTCCACGCTCGACACCGGAACGGTCAACATCTCCGCTGCTGCGGAGGACCTGGCCTCGGAACTGCAGGACCTGCTGTTCGGCGACGCGACCACAGCGGCCGATACCTCTGTCGACACCGAGCTCGACCCCGAGGTCCACTCGGCCGGACCCGATGCCATAGGCCCGCGCGAGCAAGGATCGGCGACGGACAGCGCGCCCGCAATAGACATCGCAGACCTGGACACGATCACCGAATCGCTCCACCAGGTCACGGGAGTGGACTATTCGGGCTACAAGCGTACGACGTTGAGCCGGCAGATCGAGCGCCGTCGACACCTGAGAGGTGTCTCGATCAGCGAGTACGCTGCCGAGCTGTCGAGCGATACCGTCGAAGCCGATGCGCTGGCCCGCGCGATCCTGGTGAGCGTCACGTCGTTCTTCCGCGACGCTCCCGTCTGGGAGAGCCTGGCGTCGCTACTGCGCACCCTCGCCCGTTCGCTGCCAGAAGGCGAACCACTCCGACTGTGGATACCCGGATGCGCCACGGGTGAAGAGGCATACACGCTCGCGATGGTGGCGGCCGACGCTATCGCTGGCATCGATGCCAAGGGCGAGCTGAATGCACGATTGAAGATCTTCGCAACCGATCTCGACGAAGCTGCATTGACGGTCGCCCGACGCGGCCACTACCCGACCGCGTCGATCGCCGACGTCCCGCCTCGGCTCCGGGACACATGGATGATCCAGCTCTCTTCGGGATGGACCGTCAGTCCCGAACTGCGGGAGTGCTTGGTCGTCGCCCGCCACAACGTGGCGTACGACCCACCGTTCCCCCACATGCACCTCATCTCGCTCCGTAACACTCTCATCTACTTCGAGCCGCGCCTGCAGGCCCGCGTGATGGATCTCTGCCACTACGCCCTGGTACCCGATGGGCTTCTCGTACTGGGCCTGTCGGAGCGCGTTCCCACTGTCGATGCGGCGTTCGTCGCTGTCGACTATCCCCACCGCATCTATCGGCGAGGGGACGCGAGCCGTCTACCTTCGATCGCAGTAGCTCGTCGCCTGCAGGCCACGCCGCCGCCCGCGGGCACTCACGTGGTCGGTGCGAGTGGCACCGGGCGCACCGATACCGACGCGACCTATCGCCGCATCCTCCAGGCCACCTCCGACCCACTGCTGATCCTCGACGACCGCGGTGTCGTGGTCGAGATCATCGGTGACGTGTCCCCGTGGTGCAGCGTCGGCGAGGGACGACAAACCGGAGCGGTGATCGAAATCCTTCGGGAACCGTACCGGATGGGAGTGCGCACGCTGCTCAGCCAAGTGCGTCGAACCGATTCCACCACTGCAGAATTGGTGATCAACGAGCGGCCGCGAGTCCGTATCACGGTCACCCTGGTACCGATGAAGCTCGTCACCCGGACGGCCGTGACGTTCCACGTGGAATCACCGACGGCAGCTGTCGAAGGGGAGGCACCCGCGGCAGGTTCTGGTCCGGAGTTCGACGTCAGCGCCGAGCTCTATTCGACGCAACGCGCCCTCGAGGCCATCGTCGCAGATCTGGGCTCCTCGAACGACGAGCTGCAGGCGACGAACGAAGAACTTCAGGCCTCGTCGGAAGAGCTTCAGGCGACGACGGAGGAAGCTCAAGCCTCCAACGAAGAACTCGAAGCGACCAATGAGGAACTCACCACCCTCAACCAGGAGTTGCAGGCCAGAACCAACGAAGCGTTGCGGGCCAACAACGACCTGAACAATATTCAGACCTCGCTGACCAGTGGCCTGATCATCGTCGATCGTGACCTGCGGGTCACCCGTTTCACCCCCTTGGCCGTACGCCTGTTCTCCCTCATCGACGCCGACCACGGGCGGCCACTCCTCGCCATTCCCACCACGGTCCCGATCGTCGGCTTCGAGGACGATCTGCGCGCCACACTCGACAGACGACAGTCGCGGATCCGCGAGATCAACGGTGACAACGCTGACTACTTGCTGCAGACTCAGCCCTATGTGAGTGCAGGTGACGACGTACAGGGCGTCATCGTCGTGGTGACCGACGTCGGCGAGATCAGCTCGACGAGGCGGGACCGTGACGCCGCACTGAACAACTTCCACCTCGTTGCGGACTCCATCCGCGAGATCGTCTGGCAACGCGACGCTACCGGCATGTTGACGTTCATCAATTCCCGAGTCGAGGACGTCTACGGTCTGGATCGCGAGCGGGTGATGGCGGAGCCGGCTCTGTTGATGTCCGCCGTGCACTCCCAGGATCGCGACCGTGTCGCGACCGTTTTCGCTGCAGCGGAACAAGATTGGCGCTGTGAATACCGAATCGTCCGGCCCGACGGATCGATTCGCTGGATCGAAGAGGTTGCGCACACCGTCCGCGCCGAAGACTCGGCAGACCGTTCGGTCATCGGCAGCGCCGTCGACGTCACCGATCGGCACCTTTTTCAGGAACGGGCAACCGAGCGAACTGCTGTCCTGGACGCACTGTTCCGCACGATGGCGGCGGGAATCGTCGTCCTCGACCGCGAGAACCGAATCCTCGCTGTCAGCGACGGTTTCACGGCAATCACATTGTTCCAGCCGCACGAATTGACGGGGACCAACCTGTCCATGCTCGTGGACCGAAGAACCGGTTCCGGCCCCGGACACCGAACCGATATCGCCTTCGCGAAAGCCGGATCCGTCGACAGCTGGCTGATCGTCGATGCCCATGGCTCCTCACATCCGATCAGTATCGAATTTCACGCCGTGCCCTTGACCTCCGATGCGCCCACCGCACCGCACACAGTGGCCGTCGTCCACGACACCTCCCGGATACGCGAGATCAGTGCCGACCTCGCCGCAAGGGAACAATTCGACCGGCACACAGGGCTGCTGACCAGACAATTCTTCCGATCCAGACTCGTCGACCTACTCGATTCGTCGGCAGGCGCTATCGCGGCACTGTGGATAGACCTCGACGGGTTCAAAGAGATCAACGATCAGTTCGGCCACCGCGCGGGCGATACGGTGTTGGCCACCATCGCCTCCCGCCTGCAACTGGCTGCGCGCCGACACGACATAGTCGGCCGTCTGGGTGGCGACGAGTTTGCCATCCTCGTCACCCGCGCCGAGGATCTCGATGGACTGGACATCCTGGCCCACAGAGTCCTTCAGGATGTTCGGGACCCGATCGCCCTTGCGGACTCCACCGCCTATATCGCAGCATCGATCGGCATCGCGGTCAGTCCGGGGGACGGCGCGACCGCTGACGAGTTGCTGCACAATGCGGACACTGCGATGTACGAAGCGAAGAGAGGCGGCCGGGACAGGCACGTGTACTTTGCCGCGAGTATGAACCTCGTCGCCGACGAGCGAGCGTCTATGCGCCATGAATTGGGAGAAGCCTTCCGTAACAGGGATTTCGAGCTTCACTACCAACCGATCGTCGACGTGTCCACCGGTCTGCCGACGATGCTCGAAGCACTCGTTCGATGGAGGCGCGGTGACACGATCGTGTCCGCCCAGGACTTCATCGGACATGCAACACAAACCGGTCATCTCAGGGCACTCGGGAAGATCGTTCTCTCGTTACTGGATGGCGACTTGGCAACTCTCGAGCGAGAGTTGGGTGGGGATCGCCCGCGGGTGTCGGTCAACTTCTCCGGAACCGAGCTCGACGAGCGCGAGATCATCGATCGATTGATCGCCTGGTCACCACCTGGCGGTTTCGAGAAGCTGGTCGTCGAGGTCACCGAATCGGCTCTGCTCGACGAGTACGGCCGCGCCCGCGACACACTGAGCATCCTCAGCCGTTTCGGCGCTCGGATCGGCATCGACGACTTCGGCACCGGTTACTCGAATCTGGAACTGCTGGACCGCCTCGAACCCGACATCATCAAAATCGACCGGTCGTTGCTGCAACGCGCGCTCGTACACACCCGTGGTACCGATATCCTCTCGGCTGCAGTGCATCTCGCACGTGCACTCGAGGCGGAGATCGTCGTCGAAGGCATCGAGAACCAACAGATGTGGGACTACGTCAAGACACTCGGGGTGCACATGGCGCAGGGATATCATTTCGCTCGACCGATGCCGCTCAGTGAGATGATCGAATGGCTCAAATCAACCGAGTCGAGCTGACGGTGTCAGTTCACCGCAGCCATGATTCCTTCCGCACTGCGCGCGGCCAGGGCGCACGAGGTCGACGTGAACTGATCCAGCAGCGGATGCTCGGACAGCCCTCGCCACCTGTGCACCGCCGCCAACGCAGTGTCTCGCTGTTGCGTGCGTCCGGCATCGGGCGGCAGATTCAGGCGCTCGGTGGCGGCGATGCCGAACCCGCCGATGACGCGCTGCAGGTCCAGCAGGGCACCCTCCGGGAGTTTCGGTGTGGTGGAACGCAATCGGCCGAGCAGACGCAGTTCGGCAAAGCCGTGCACGTCCGCCAGCATCCGCCCGGCTTCGGTACGCAGGGCATGTGATTCCGGCCGGAACTCCAGAATTCGCTGCAACGCAACCAGAGCCGAATGCAATTTCAGTTGGTCGGCCCGCTGACCGAACTGCACGTCGATCACCGAGCGCAGTTCGCTCAAGCCGCTGCGTTCGACCAGATCGGCTGCAAGCGTCGGCGAATCGCGCACCCCCAGCCGAATCAGAGTGACCGCCATCCGAATTCCGAACAAACCGAAGCGGTCCACGATGCTGGCCCGCAGCGCCGCGTCGACGGGCAGCGTGCTCTCGGGTCGCACGAAGCGATCGGCCGAGAGCATCGCCAACTGCAGATCCTCTGTCGGTACCGTCGCCAGCATCTCGAACGCAGCAAATTCGTTCTGCCGCAACGTTTCCGCACCGAGCGCGAGCAGACCCGCAACCGGGACCACCGCCTGACACAAACCGGTGGCCTCGAGCTCGGACGCGAACCTCGCGGCGACCTCCTTGGCCGACATCATCGCGTCCATCCGGCCCGAGCCGACCTCGTCGGCCCGCGAGACCACCCCGATCACGCCGAGTGGCCCCGAATCACCGCCCACGTGCGCGCCGATCTGCCCGAGAAACGACACGTCCGACGCGTTGAGCGTGCGCAGCAGGTACACGACGGCGTCGGCACCGGACGACGAGTTCTCGGGAGTGAGCATCGCGAGCGTGCGCGCCGAGACATCGCGCGAGAGCGACGACGTACCGGGGGTGTCGATGATCGTCGTCTGCGCCAACGTGCTGGCCGGCCACTCGACGTCGAGGCGATCTACCTGCGCGGCCGTCAACGACCCCAGGTCGAAGGTCAATCGGCCATCCCGTCGCTGCACCGGAACGTTCGCGGCCCGGTCGCCGTCGTACCAGGCGGTGACGGCGGGGGTGACGCCGTTGCGATACCACGTGACGACCTTGGTGCATTCGGTGGCGTCGGTCGGAGCAATATCCTGCCCCACAAGCGAATTCAGCAGTGTGGATTTGCCGGCCTTGAGCGATCCCGCCAGGGCCACCCGCAGCGGCTCGTCCAGGCGGTACAGACATTCGTCGAGCATCCACGAGGCTTCGGCGTCCCCCGCGTACGTCGATCGAGCAGCCGAGATCAGATCACGTGCCCGGTTCAGAGCCGTCACGCTCATACCGCGGTGTCCTTGACGAGAGCGATTGCCCGAGAGTTCAAATCGGCTGCCACTCGCAGGTCCTGCTCCAGCTGAGCAATGCGGGCGGCGCGGTCCGTGTTGTCGGCCGCGGCAGCTTCCTGCGCCGAGCGCAGGGACTCGTTCAGCGACCGCAGAGTCTGTTCGGCGATCGAGGTGAAGTGATCGCGTAGCACCCGCTGGATCTGCCGCAGCCGGTCCTTCGACTCCTTGCCGACCTGAAAGCTGACGTCGTCGGTGAAGCGGCGGATCGCCATCTTGGCCTCGGAACGACGTGCCTTGACGCGGTTTTCCTTGTCCTCCTTGTAGGCCTTGGTGCCCAGCAGAACACCCGCGCCGATCGAGATCGGGTTGAGCAGACTCAACCCGACGAATGTGGTGATCAGGCCGAACATGAGGACACCGCCGTAGGAGCCGCGCATCCCAACGAGAACCTTCTGCGTGATACCGACACGACCGGATTCCAGCTCGGCCAACGACGAGACTGGTTCGAGAACGTTGTCCAGATCGCCGAGATCGAGATCCGGCAGCGCCGCCGCCCCGGAGGACGCGAAGTGCTCGGCCACCAACTCCGAGAGCCACAATGCCCGCTCGTGCGCCCACACGAAGTTGTCGCCCACCGACGCGGCAATCTGCTCCTCGAGCCATTCACCCAGTTGCGGCCAATCCTTGCCCGGATCCCCCTCGTCGACGGTTTCCTCCGCCTCCCGGGTGACGCGGCGCAACCGGTCGCGTAGATCGTGATCGATATCGGACGCCAGATCGGCAATGCCGTCACCGAGCGTCTGCTGCCATTGCGACGAGCGCTTGTGTAGTTCTTCGGCAGCGGATTTGGCGCGCTGCAGACCGGCGACGGCAGCGGCCGCCCGCTCCGGATCCTTCAGCGCCGCAAGCTCACTACCGAACGAGAGCGACAGGTGCTCGGTGACCGAACGAACGTCGAGTGAGACCGACGCGCGAGCCAATACATCCGCGCGGGCCACCACGTCGTCGCGCAGAAACGCGTAGAGCTGCTGGAAACCGGACTCGGCGTTGAGCTCCTCGTCGTTCAAACGCAGTGCGTGAGAGCGCAACAGAGACGACACCGGGAGCATCTGCACCTCGAGGCCGCCGCGATCCAGGTGCCCGCGATTGGCCTCTACGATCTGCCGCCAGTGCGGGTACAGATCGATCTTGGTGATCAGCACGGCTACGGCCGGGCACAAACCTTGCACCTGCCGGAGGAAGGACAGTTCGGGCTCGGTGAATTCGCGGGAGGCGTCGGACACGACGAGTACCGCATCGGCGGACGGAATGAGTCCCAATGTTCCTGCAGCGTGCGGATTTCCGTGCCCACCGACACCCGGTGTATCGACCAGCACCAGACCGTCGGCGAGCAGCGGACTCGGAACTCCGATGTCCAGCCGCAACACTTCACGACCCTGAGCTCGGGGACTCGCCGGGGTGACGGTCGTGACTTCTTCGGCCGGCACGTCGACGCGGATGGGCTCACTACCCGGATCTGCGAGAACGAGCTGCGCAGAGAAACTCTCGGCGTTGGACACCACCGTCGGGATGGCCGTGGTCTCGTCGTCGCCGACCGAGCACACCGTCAGATTGAGCAGCGAATTCACGAACTGACTCTTGCCCTGCTTGAGCGGTCCGACCACGATGATGCGTCGGCGTGGATCCAGGACTCTCGACCGTGCCGCCTCGACTCGATCCACCAGGTCGGATCTTCCCGCCGATGTCGCCACCGCCGCGGTGCGATTCAACAGCTCGGCCAGCTCCGTTGTGTGCCCGTCCATACTCTCGCTTCACAACCCGTTCTCGTCGACGTCCCCAACAGAACTCTAGCGACGACACGGCCCCGAGTGTGACGAACACACTCGAGGCCGAGCACTGGTGTCGCTGACCGAATCAGGGGTGCAGCGGATCGATGTCGTGATCGACCGTCACTGCGTGGCCGAGAGAATCGGCTGCCGAGTCCACCGAGCCGTGCAGGCTGCCGTCGCTGAACAAGCTCGAATCGCTCTCGGCCTGTCCGAAGACGTTGGAGTCGACACTCGACCAGCCCGTGCCGGACGCGGTTGCGCCGCCGTCGAAGGAGCTGGAGTGCTCGAACGATCCCGACGCTGCACCGTTCGCGGCCGAGGAAAGGCTGCCGCCTGCATTCGCCAGTCCCTCCGCGCCGGATTCCAGACCACCGGTGACGCTGCCCGCCGCCTGGCCACCGATGTCGGCAGCGGAATCAAACCCGCCGCCCACGGACGCCGCAGCGTCGGCACCAGCATCCAAACCCGTACCCACTCCTGCACCCACGGTGGAGGCGATGCCTCCTCCGAGCGAAGCACCGGCGTCGAGTCCGCCACCGACGTTCGACGCGATCTCGCCGCCCACCGAGGTTCCCGCGTCGACCACTCCGCCTGCCGCACCTTCGAGGCCGCCGGCAACGGATCCTGCCGTATTCGCAGCTCCTTCGAGGCCTGCGCCTGCGGATGCTGCCGCGTCGATTCCGGTGCTGATGCCGCCGGTCACAGCTCCTTCGAGTCCGGCTCCGGCCTGAGCCGCAGCGTCGACGCTGCCGGAAACTCCGCCGGCAACCCCGCCTGCCAGACCGCCACCGAGGCTGCCGAGGCCGGCGAGGCCACCCGACAAGCCGGCTCCCGCGTCGCCCAGGCCGGCAAGTCCGCCGGTGAGGCCCGCACCGGCATTCCCGACGGCTGCGAGGCCACCGGTGACATCCGCACCCACGTTTCCGACGGCTCCGAGGCCGCCGGTCACGTCTGCGCCGACCTGGCCGAGTCCGGCCAGTCCGCCGGTCAGGCCCGCGCCCACTCCGCCGAGTCCGGCGAGCCCGCCGGTCAGGCCGGCACCCACGCCGCCCACTCCGGCCAGACCGCCCGACAGATCTGCGCCGACTCCGCCCACTCCGGCGAGTGCTGCGTCGACGGTTCCCGTGAGATCGGCTCCGGCGGCTACTGCTGTGTCGATCGCTCCGGACAGTCCTGCGCTCAGGTCGGCTCCGGCACCGAGTACGGCTCCGAGGTCGAGGGCTGCGCCGGTGTCGAGCACTGTGTCGAGTGCGGTGCCGAGCTGGGCTCCGGCGGTGCCGCCGACGCCGAATGCGGCTCCGAGGAGGCCCTCGAGGTTCCCGGCAACTCCACCGGCACCGGCAACTCCACCGGCCAGGCCACCTGCGAGCCCGCCGGCGATGTCGCCGCCGATGCCGGCACCTGCGCCGAGGACTCCCTCCACTGCGGTGTCGAGGGCAGCGGTCAGGCCGCCGATCGCGCTGGTGTCGAGGTCCAGTGCCGTTCCGAGTGCGCCGCCGACGACCGCGCCGACGCTGCCGCCCGCAGCCAGCAGGGCGTCGACGTCGAGGTCTGCGAGCGCACCGGCGTCGAGGACGGCTCCGAGTGCGGTTCCGATGGATCCCGCGATGGCACCGTCGGCTGCGAACAGCCCACCGAGGCTGGCGCCGACGCCACCCGCGATGTCGCCGACCAGTGCGCCACCGGCACCGAGTGCTCCGTCCAGGGCTGCACCGACATCGGTCGTCAGATCTGCACCGACGGTGCCGAGACCTGCCAGTGCGCCGCCGATGCCCGCGGTCAGAGCGGCACCGAGGTCACCTGCGATGTCGAGGCCGGCTCCGGCACCGAGGACGGCGTCGAAGACTCCACCGAGCGCCGTGCCGAGCTCGGCTCCGACGGTTCCGCCGACTCCGAAGATCGCGCCGAGCGCGCCGCTCAGTCCACCCTGGATGTCGGCCAGTGCGCCGAGGTCGACGGCACCGGTCGCGCCGAGGGCGGCGTCGAGGGCGGCGTCGAGGGCGGCCTGCAGTTGTGCGGTGATGTCTCCGCCGATCGCTCCCCCGATGCCCGCGCCCGCTCCGAGAAGACCGGTCAACGCAGCGCCGAGACCGACGGTTCCGCCGAGCAGACCGTCGAGGTCCAGATCCAGACCTCCACCGACACCGCCGCCGATTCCGCCACCGATGCCTGCGCCTGCGCCGATCAAGGCGTCGAGGGCACCACCGAATGCAGCGCCGAGCTCCACGCCGATCTGGCCGCCGACCGCCAGCGCGGCGGCGAGGGCTGCCTGCAGGGACGCGGCGATCTCACCCGTCACGTCGATTCCGCCGGTCAGGCTGCCGCCTGCAGCCAGTCCGCCGCCGGCGACTGCGCCTGCAGCCAGTCCGAGTCCGGCCGACAATCCGCCGCCGAGGCTCGCGCCTCCGGCGAGTGCGCCCTCGAGGCCGGCCGATCCGCCTGCGCCCAGGATGGCCGACAGCTGGCTGCCCGCTCCGGCGAACAGACCCGACTCGGCGACCAGGGGTGCCACGGCGACGATGTCTGCGTGGGTCACGTCGCCGAGGCCGGCAGCGGCCAGCGTCGTCTCGGGGTTGGCGCAGTAGGCCGCTGCAGCCTGGTCGTCGCGCAGCAGGCTGAGAATGAAATCGAGTACGGCGTTGGTAGCCATCTGGGTCTCCTTGACGAGTGGTACTTCGTGGTTGATCACAAAGCTATGCATCGAAGAGCCCCCGCCCAACGGGGCCGATCCCCCTACTACCCCGGGGGTCGCCAGGGGGCTTTCGTTAGGGGATCTGGGCGCTTTAGGGGATTTCACTCGTTTCGCGCTCTAACCTGCTGTGAGACGTAACGAACAACGAACGCAGTCCGACAGTGCGAGTGACGGCAGTACCACTGACGGCTGGGGCGAGATGAAGGCGGCGACACCACTATGAACGCAGGGCTCGGCATACGTATCGGTTCGGTGACAGCGGCTGCTGCACTCGACACCGACCCCGTGACCTCGGTGGTCAAGCGTTCGGCACTCGATCTTCGCCCCGGCGCGGCCCCGAGCCTGGCCGAGCTGTGGGACCGATCGGCCCGCCACCTGATCAGCGGATTCGCCGACCGAGTGGGCGACCCGGTGGAACTCATCGACGACGACGGCCGCAGTCACCGCGCCGAGGATCTGTACGCCACAGCCGCTCGCGCACTCGTGGCCGAGGTGTCCGCCGGAGCCGATTCCGCCCCCACGGTCGTCGTCACCCACCCCACCCGCTGGACGGCGTACACAGCGGAGGCCCTCGGTGAGGCGCTGGACCGCGCAGGACTGGCCGATGTCACGCTGGTACCCGAGTCCGTTGCCACGATGCGCTGGCTCGAGGTGACTCGCGGAACACAGTCCGACGGCCTCGCCGTGATCTACGACCTGGGTGCCAGCGCCCTCGACGTGACCCTGATTCGGACCGGCACCGACGCGGGAGTCGTCGGCAGCGGTGTCCATTCGCAGGAATTCGGCGGTGCGCAGTTCGATCACGCGATCATGCAGTACGTCCTCGATACCGTCTCGGGAAGTCAGTCGTTCGAGTTCGATCCGTTCGACCCCGACACCGTGGGTGCGCTGGTGGAACTGCGAGCCCGGTGTGGCCAGGCCAAGGAACAACTCTCCTACGACACGTCCACCTCGCTCACTGTCGACCTGCCCGGTCTGCACACCGAGGTTCGCCTGGTGCGCTCCGAGATCGAAGAGCTGGTACGCGCATCGCTGCTGGCATCCGTGGGGGTCGTTCGGGACGCCGTGGCCGCCGCAGGACTCGAGGTCACCGACATCGACCAGGTGGTGCTCGTCGGCGGCAGCTCGGCCATCCCCCTCGTTGCCGAACTCATCTCGTCCGAACTGCGCGCCCCCGTCGTCGCCGGACCTCGTCCGGAACTGACCGTCGCGATCGGAGCCGCGATACTCGGAAGCGACATCACCGACGCCACCGCCGCAGAAGACGCAGCATCCCTGGCTGCGTTCCCCACGGCCTCCGTGGCCTCTGCCGCACCCACAGTTTCGGCCGCGCCGATGCCGCGCCCAACCCCCAGACCGGCACCGACGCCTACTGCCGTCGAATCCGACGCAGGCATGTCGGGCCGTAAGAAGGCCGGCCTGGTCGCCGGATCCGTGGTCGTCCTCGCGCTTCTCGCCGGCGGAGGCTTGTCGGTGGGTACAGCGTTGACCTCCGACAACACCGCTCCGGCCGAGTCCAACGCCGAGATCTCGAGCACACAAACACCGGGAACCACCTCCGCAGTTGCGGACGCCCAGCCCACGACGGCCGCTCCCGGCGAGAACGACGCCGCTGCAGTCGGATCCGAGGGCACCCCCACCACGGTCGTCAACGCCGACGGCACGGTGACGCAGATCGATCCGGCCACCGGCGCACCGGTTGCGGGATCCCCTGCCCCCGCCGCGGCCCCTGCCGACAACGGCGCAGCAACCGTGCCGACCATCCCGTCGGTCGCGGCCCCGACGGTTCCCAGCTACCAACCACCTGCTATGCAGGTCCCGAGCGTGCAGGTTCCCAGCTACCAAGGCCCCACTCTCGGCGATGTCGGTCAAGGCGTGGGTCAGGGGCTCGGCGGCGTGGTCGGCGGAGTCGGTGACGGGCTCGGCGGTGCGGTCGGTGGCGTCGGCGACGGGCTCGGCGGAGTCGTCGGCGGCCTGACCGGCCGCTGAGTCGACCGTGATCAGCATCCGACCATCCCTCGTCGGCGTCGAACGCGCCGATCGTTTCGTTCGTGATGCCCTCGACACCACTGGTTTTCATGTTGTCGTCGGAGTGAACGGCTCCGGTCGCTCCGCTGTTCTCGACGCGATCGCGGCGTCGGTGGATCCGCATCCGGGCAGCATCGCCGATGCACCGTCCGGCTCGACGGTTCTCGTCGACGACGCGCATCTGCTGTCGGAGCAGAGGTTGGACGAGATCGCTGCGGCGGCAACTCGCTCGGACATCACGCTGGTCGTGGCGACGGCTCCGCGCGGGTTCGACTCTCGCATCGAGAAGTTGGTCGCGTCGGCCGGTTCCGGTCGACTGACTCTGGTTCCGCTGGACAAGACGTCGATCGCCGCACGAGCAGCCGCCACTGCACGGCCCATCTCAGCGGCACTGGCCAATGCGATCGCGAAGTCCACCGGGGGAATTCTTGCCGCCGTCGACGCCGCTCTTGCCGCGCTCGGCGCAGAACTCTCCGACCCAGCTCCCCTGCGAGCGGTCTCCGAAGCCGTTGCTGCACAGCATCGTCGGATGTTGCTCGACACCGCCGACGACACTCGGGCACTGCTGCTCGCGGCTCGATTCGGTATCGCTCCTGAGCCCGCGACGGCCGCGCAGCTCGTCGCCCGCTCGAACGAGGTCGAATCTGTCGTCGACCTCGCCTGCAGCTCCGGCTTGCTCGACTCCACCGGCGCATTGGTTACGGCCGCCGAGGTTCCCTTGACCGAACTGATCGGCGATCGGCGCTGCCGCGTACTGCTCCAGTCCGTCACCGACGTCGCAGCCCGATCCCGCCTGCTCGACGCCACCGCCGCGCGTGCGTTGGCGCAGCGCGGCGTCGTTCATGCCAGTCTGGCCGATTTTCTTGTACAGCAGGCAGATTCGGCGTCGGTCGAGACTGCAGGCGCGCTGTACGATGCCGCCGTCGATGCCGGTTTCGATCCGGCGGTGCTCGCCGCCCGGCGGGCCGAGGTCGCGGCCGCCGCCGGCGATCTGGACGAGGCGGGGCGCTACGCCGATGTGATCCTCGACAGCGCCGCCGTCTGCGACTCCTCGGATCTGCGGACAGCGGTTCGAGTCTCGGCCTCGATTGCCGCGCAGCGCGGAATGCTCTCCCGCAGCGCACAACTGTTCGTCTGGCTCGGCGAGGATCGACTCGGGCCCGATGGGGTGTGGGCTGCGCTGTCCGCTGCCGCAGCCGGTGATCGCGGCGGCGCGGACCGGTCGATGACCGCCGTGTCCGCGCTTGCGCCGACGTCGAGCACTGCGTCCGGCACCTTCCTGGTGTCCGGCGTCCTCGGGTCCATCGATTCTCGCAGTGCAGCCGAGTCGAGCGCTGCCGCACACTCGTTGATGCGGGCAATGTCGTTGACCGGCAACGTCTCCGATCGTTCGTGTGCCACCGACACCGCCGCGGCCGTCGCGGCCCTTCATGCGGTGCACTGCGGCGACCTCGCTCGCGTGGATTCCATCCTGGCGCGGGCGCTACCGGAACGGCGTCCAGGGTCCGAGGCACACACCCGACTGATCCTCCTGGGGGCTTGGGCGTCGATGCTGCGGGGCGATGCGGCCGAGGCGAGCTCTGCGCTCGATACCCTCCGGATTCCGTTGTCCCACATGCGTAGTCAGCTCTTCCTGCACGCGATCCGGGTAGGCCTGGCCCGCAGATCGGGTGACGCAGGATCGCTGATGACGGCATGGACCGGTGCACAGAACGTCATCGCCGAATACTCGGCAGATCTGTTCGCGCTGCTACCTCTGGGCGAATTACTCTTGGCTGCAACCCGACTCGGCCAGGTCGACCGCGTCGAACATCTTGTGGGGCAGGCCTCCGATCTGCTCGCCGCGCTCGGAGATCCGCCCGTGTGGGCGTCGGCGCTGCACTGGTATCAGGTTCAGGCGGCCATCGTGGCGCAGACTCCCGACGCGCTGGTGCCGCACGCCAAGGCTCTCGCGGCAGCCGCTCCCACCCACCCCTACAGCGCCGCCCTCGCCGCGGCCGGTCGCGCCTGGCTCGGGGTATTGCAGGGCAGGCCCGATCCGACCGATGTGGAGAATTCGGCACGAACGCTGACGGCGTTCGGACTGCCCTGGGACGGAGCCCGATTGGCCAGCGAGGCCGCGCTGACCGTCAGCGATACCGCGACCGCAACCGCACTGCTGCACATCGCCAGGTCGCTGCGTCAAACCGGATCGCAACCGCCCAACTCGCACCGACGCGACACTTCGGGAACCACGCCGACACCGACGGGTTCGCTGAGCGAACGCGAGGCCGAGGTCGCCGAGTTGCTCGTGCTCGGAGTCACGTACCGCGAGGTGGGCAGCCGCCTCTACATCTCCCCGAAGACCGTCGAACATCATGTGGCTCGTATACGGCGCAGGCTCGGGGCGGAGTCTCGTTCGGAGCTCATCTCGATGCTGCGCGCCATGGGATACGGAGGCTCCACCAGCGCAGCGACCGGCAGTGTAACTGTGTGAGGGCCCGAAGCGACATAACGACCGACCATCGGTAACCGATCAGAACAGGCAGCACCCCCATGACCGAGCAGCCCGGCAGTGTGAGGATCGGCACGCCGGACGTCGGCCTCCATCTGGACGACGAACGCGCCGTCGCCGCGGTGTCGCATCCCATTGCGCCCGGCCCGTCGCTGCACCTGGCGTCGCTGCACTCGACCGTGCTCAACACTCATCCCGACGGCACCGTCTCGCTCGGTGACGCACCCGACGAGAAGTCGGAGGCGTACACGCACTTCCTCGACTCTCTCGCCGACGGCGTCGGCGTCACCGGCAGCAAGGGCACCGTCTTTCCGGCCGAGCAGCTGACGTCGATGGCCCTGTTGTGCCTGCTCACCGAGGTGGCGTCGTCGATCGATCTGCAACCGGGCGACCTCGCCGCGGCCGCCACCTACCCGGCCCGCTGGACGGCCGATCAGGTCTTCGCGTTGCGTTCGGCGATGAATGCGCACGGCCTCGCGCACGTGTCGCTGGTGGCCGAAGCGGAGGCGCTCGCTGCGTGGAATGCGTCGGTGCGAGCGACCCTGGAGAGCAGGGACACAGCCGTCGCCGCGGCGCGCGGTGCAGCGATTCTGGCCTCGGAATTCCCCGTCGACGCCGTCACCGAACGGATCGCGGTGCTGTCCCCCACACGATCCGACCGTCGCCCTCTGTTCGCGGCGGCGGCGTTCGCCTCGGCGTTGATCGTCGGCGCGTCCCTGATCGCGCTGCAGCTGGGGACCTCCACCGACACGACGGTGCCCACCATCGGCAACGCCCAGCTGATACCGCCGACAACGTCGTCCGGGACCGGAGCCGGTGGCCCGATCGATTTCCCCACCGTCGTCGTGGAGCCGGCCGCCGAGATCGCCCCGGTCGCACCTCTTCCGCTGGAAACTACCGAAGAAACGAGCCCGGCCGAAACCTCCGAGAACCCTCGAAGCAAGCCGGACCCGACCGAGATCGACACCCGCCCGGCACTCGAAGCGCCCGAGACCAGAGACCGCGAAGAACCGCGTGAGACCATCGATCCGGTCGAACCCGAACCGGAGGTCCCGGTCGAGGAACCGGCCGACGACACCGGCGAGACGACCGAACCGGATTCGACCGAACCACAACCCGTGACCGAGCAGGCACGTGACGCAGCGACAGAGGGAACTCGATGAGCGGTGCGGGGCATCTCGGAATCACCGTCGGCAACACCAGGTCGGTGGCGGTCCACCGCGTCCGCGCCGACGACGAGCCGACGGTCGTCGTAGTACCGACAACTCTGAGATTCGACGAGGACGGTCGCGCCCATCTCGGCGAACCCGCCGACACCGCGCCCTTCACCCGGTTCGTGGACCTGGTCGGTCAGCAGGAGGACCTCGAACCCGACGCCGCCGCGTACCGCGCCGAGGACTTGATGGCCAACGCGGCCAATTGCCTCGTCACCATGATGTCTTCGGCAACCGAGTCGGCCGACGCACCCGTCACGACCATGACGTACCCGACGCGATGGCCGCGCGAGAGCGTAGCGCTGCTGCGTGATGCGCTCGATCACGCCGGTCTCACCGCAATCGCACTGGTGCCCGACGCGAAAGCCGCCAGCACCTTCGCGCAACGCAACCCCGGCACGGCCGCCACGGTGATCGACATCGGTGCCACCGGCACCGACATCTCGACGTATCCCGGAGGCGGAACGGTTCGCACCACCGCCGTCAGCGGAGACGTGTTCACCGACGCACTGTTCGATCACGTGGTCACCGATCGCGAGCACATCGATCTGTCCGACGCCGCAGTCCTGGCCGCCCTCACCGGCGTCGTTGCCTCCTGCGAGGCAGCCAAACATGCGCTCAGCACGGACGAGCAGGCCACCATCTCGGTCGATCTGCCGGGCCTGTCGCAGACCACGACCGTGACGCGAGCCGAGTTCGCCGAGCTGGTCGCGCCTTCGGTCCGCACCCTCGACGTGCCGCAGACCGGGACCGTGGTGCTCACCGGAGGCAGCGCCGAACTGGAGTCGGTGGCGGCGGAGATCGCCGAACGGACGTCGGGCCGGCTCGTCGTCGAGCCACTCGCAGCGCCCCGAGGCGCACTGCTGCTCGCCGAGGTCGACGATGTCGACGGCAACTCTCTCGTCACCGGTGCCGCACCGATCGTGACCCGCAACGACGGCACCGATTCGCTCGATACCGACGCCATTCCTGTTGTAGCGCCGGAGAAGTCCCTCGCCTTCTCCGAGGCGATGCCGGCGGTGGCACCGATGTTCGAGCCCTCGGAGTTCCGGTCCCACCCCGTCGAACCGGCAGAGGAGAACGCGTCGAACAGCGGTGCCGTGCCTGCGGTCGCCCCGGCCCTCGCGTCGACCGAGGCGAAGAAGGAACGCAGCGAACGCTCGCGCACCATCACGACCATCATTGCCGGCGCTGCGGCGGGCGTGGTGATCGTTCTGGCAATCGCGGCGGTCAGTGGCGTGTTCGGCAGCTCGCCGGCTCCGACGCCCCCGGCCGTCACCGATGCGGGCTCGCCGGTCGTCACCTCGACGCGCACGCCGACGACCACCACAACCGTCACTCCTGCTCCAACCGTCGTCGCGCCGGAGGTGGTCGACGAACCGACGTACGAGCCGTACGTCCCGCCCCAACCCGCGCCGCTGCCTGCGCCGCCGCCCGCACCGATCCCCACGCCTCCGCCCGTGATCGCCACCACCGTCCCGGTGCCGACCACGACCCCGGTGACGACAACCCCGGTCGCGACGACCACGACCCCAGCTACCACCACCACGACGACAACCACGTCTGCTGAAACCGATACACCCTGAGCTGCGCAAACACTGGTTCAGCGACTGATGCCCTAGGGTGGGGCGCTGATACCAAGCACCCGATGAAGGGATTTCATGCGTAACACCGGGGCTCTGCGTGCTGCAGTGCTGTGCTCGACGGCTTTCCTACTGTTCGCTTCGTTCTCCGGAACAGCGGCCGCCGAGCCCGTCGTCCAATCTCCTGCCGATCGGCTTCCCGCAGAGCTCGTCGAGGCCGTGCAGCGCGATCTCAAGATCTCCCCGCAGGAGTATCTCGATCGAGCCGCTCGCGCGCAGGAACTGTCCGCCTACGCATCGGACTTCCGTGCCAGCCGCCCCGCCGATTTCGCCGGCGCATGGATCGGACCCGACGGTAACGCCGTCGTCGCCGTCACCTCCCCTGCCGCAGCTCAGGCAGTGGCCAAGGACGGATATGCCACCGCTCAGTCACCGGTGTCGGCGGACGGGCTGGAGAAGTCGCTGGCAGACCTCAACGGGTGGATCGCCGGCCTCCCCCGTGAGATCTCCGAGCAGATCAACGGAACGGCCATCGACTTCATCGACAACCAGGTGGTCATCGACCTGGTGAACAGCCCGATCGGTAGCGCGCTCAACCTCCCGACGCTGCTGGCCAACATCAAGGTCATCCTGTCCCCCGGTGGAAACAAGCCGGTCGACCCGACTCCCATGGGCGGCGACACCTACGTCACCAGCACCGGGCCCATCGCCGACGCTCCGACCACCGACATCAGCATCTGTTCGTTCGGGTTCAACGCCGTCGACAAGTCCGGTGATGCCGTCAATTTGAGTGCCGGACACTGCAATCCGAACAAGGCCACCGGAGCCGGCGGCGCACCGGTCTACCTTCCCGATCCGGCGGACATCGGGCGCAGCACCCAGATCGGGTCGTTCGATCGGTCGAGCCTGGGCGCACAGGACGGCCTCGACTGGTCGGTGATCGCCCTGAACGACAGCGGCATCGCATCCGGCCTCGACCGCCCCACCGTCCGCGGAGCCAACGGCAGCACCGTCACGATCACCGGAACCGCAGCACCCGTGATCGGAGCGCCGGTCTGCAAGTCCGGACAGTCGTCGTCGTTCACGTGCGGCGTTGTCGCAGCCGACCGAGTCGAGACGCAGCTCTACATGGAGGACGGCACCTCCCGCACGGTTCGTGGATTCGCCAGCACCGCGTGCACTCTGGCGGGTGACAGCGGCGGTGCCATCGTCACCGGAACACTCGCGCTCGGGATCACCAGCGGATCGAACAGCGGTGGCGCACCCGATTGCAACGAAGCGAATTTGGCGCTGGCGCAGTACGGCGGCACCGCGAGCCTGGGCATTCCCATCGATCAGGTCGTCGACGCAACCGAAGCGACTCTGCGAACCGAATGAGCAGGTAGGTCGGCAGCTGTCCACCCCCTATAGTCAGTGAACGGCATCACATCGTGGATGCCTCGGGGGAGGGGTTTCATGCGTCGCCGTGCGCTGGGGTTGTCGATTGCCGTGTCATGCGTGATGGCGATGGCGGTGTTCGCTCCTGTCGCCGCTGCCGCACCGGCAGTGGGTGCGAATCCGGTACTGCCACCCGAGCTGGCCGAAGCCGTGGCCCGCGACCTCGGGCTCGATCCGCAACAGTTCCTCGATCGAGCCGACGCGGCTCGACGGTTGGCGGAGTTCGCTGTCGCCGTCGGATCCGAGGGCGTCACGGGTACCTGGCTCGATGCGGACGGCCGGCCTGTCGTCACGGTAGTGGACGGCCCCATCTACGCCGAGGTGGCCGACGCCGCGTCGGCCAACGGGTTCGCTACCGTCGCCTCCGGGATAGAGATTCCGCAGGGAGTACGTGACGCCGTCGACCCACTACTGGAGCTGCT
This sequence comes from Rhodococcus sp. WWJCD1, assembly GCF_002258735.1. Taxonomy (NCBI): domain Bacteria; kingdom Bacillati; phylum Actinomycetota; class Actinomycetes; order Mycobacteriales; family Nocardiaceae; genus Rhodococcus; species Rhodococcus sp. WWJCD1. Next base: position 165,458 of record NZ_NOXY01000033.1, on the reverse strand, counting down.
CCCCTTCGACGTCGCGCCCACTGCCGGTCCGATACGTCCCAGTTCCTATCTCGGGGGAGACAGCTTCCTCGCGGGCACCCCGGCCGGCCTCGGTTTGCGTTGCTCGCTCGGATTCAATGCCGTCGACCCGACGCGTGGGTCGGTCAACATCACTGCGGGCCATTGCAATCCGGCAGCAACCGGTTCTGCGGATTCGACCGGCGCTTACCCGATGTACGGGACTCTCGTCGGGTCGAAGTTCGGCTCGTTCTACCGAACCAGCCAGTCGCACAACGATTACGCTTTGATCGACATCGACGACGCCAACGTCGGAGGATTCGAGAGCAATGCGGTGCGAGTGCCCGGCTCGGGGCCGCTGCACGTCACCGGAACGGTGGATCCCATCGTGGGTGCGCCGGTCTGCAAGTCAGGCTCCAGAACCGGATTCAGTTGCGGCACAATCCTGTCCACGGGCCAGAACGTCACCATGGGTGAGGCCGTCATGGACCGAAGCTTCTCCACCTCCATCTGCGCTCTCCGCGGAGACAGCGGTGGACCGATCGTCAGCGGCACCCTCGCAGTCGGCATCGCCAGCGCATCGAATGTGGGCGATCAACCGTCCTGCGAAATCGCGACGGTGTTCACCATGCTGCAGGGCCAGCGACCCGAGTTGTTTGCCACCCCCATCAACGATGTGCTGGCCGAGAACCCCGGACTGACGGTTCGCACGTCGTAGCCATACGCAGCGCACAAAAAACCCGCACCCTCGACGAGAGTGCGGGTTTTCGTGTGGGACGTTGCTTACTTGGCGTACACCGAGGTGCCGGGTGCCGCGTTCAGCGTGTTGAGCAGATCGATACCTGCCACAACGAGAGTCGGGCCACCGGCGACGATCGTGCCGACGATTCCACCGATGGTTGCAAACAGCGGAACGGAAGCCAAGACGACCGGTCCGGCGAGCACTCCGAGAGCACCGATACCGAATCCGATGGCAGTTCCGGTGAAGCCGCCGATGGCAGTCGCGATACCGAGCTGCGAGGAGAAGTTCTGCTGTGCCGCGAGGTTTTCCTCGGGCGATGCGACGGTCGTTGCACCGATGCTGCGCGAGTTCGCCGACGCCTTCGTGAAGTCGAGGGTCGGGATCAGGCGCAGGGTCTTGCCGTTGTCATCGACGTTCTGCTCGTACGGGAAGTTCAGTCCGCCCAGGTTGAACGAGAGCGGGAGAGTCACGAGAGTCTTGTCAGCGGCGTCGAGGACGTCGACCGTCTTGCCGTCGTCGGCAACCTTGAAGACACCTGCATCGATGGTGGTGACGATCGTGCGGTCTTCGAGATCGACGGTGTAATTCGTGTCCGGAGTCGTCGTGCTGGAATCGGGCTGCGCGTAGGCGGTTCCGCTGGCCAGACCCATCGCCACTGCGACGAAGGCCGAGGTGACGACCAGTTTACTGAGTTTCATGTGGAATTCTGTTCCGTTTCTGTGATGTGCGCGCTCGACGGGAACAGGTCCTGCCGGGCTCCAAGCCACCCCGATGACCCTTTTGCGACGTTCGGTGCGACCGAAGTGTAGCGCACGAATCGTACCGTTCGTTGTCCTTTTGCAACTACTCCGACACCTATCAGTTATCAACTGTCACAAACATATTCGATTTCCGCAGCACACGGGGCTGCAGAGCCTCACCATGTCGCGAAAATGTCGTTCGATCGGTCGATTACAACATAGGAAGGGGCGGCAGTTCCCGCACGCGAGCGGCCCCACCACGGCGTCGACTCGGCAGCGCAGCAGGCAGGTTAGGACTGCCTTCTCGACAGCACTACTGGGGCCTACGCCTAACGTGACCTACGAGACAACCTACTGACGAGTTCAGCCCACCCGTCGGATGGCCTCATTTCGACGCCCACCAGCATCGTTTGCCAGAACGATGCTAAGTTACCCATCAGTACAGTCGCATAGCTACTCGTGAGTAACTTAAGCCGTCATCCTGCTCGACGGGCTGAACCAGCGGTAGCTGTCCCAGCTGCCACCTACAGCGAAAGGCCACGACATGAACGCCCTGACGATCACGTTGGGCACAGTCGGTGCTCTGCTCAGCCTCGTGTGTTGGTACGCCTTCATTCGTGGGGCCCTGCGCATGTTCAACATCGTGAGGCTGGGTCAGCCGGCACCCGACCGTTGGCGACCGATCGTCCCCCGCTTCAAGCAGATGATCATCGAGTTCGCCGCCCACACCAAGATGGTCAAGTTCCGTACCGTCGGCTGGGCGCACTGGCTGGTGATGATCGGCTTCATGGTCGGGTCCGTGTTCTGGTTCGAGGCATACGGACAGACGTTCAACCCCGAGTTCCACTGGCCAATCGTCGGCGACACCGCGATCTACCACCTGATGGACGAGATTCTCGGGCTCGGCACGGTCATCGGCATCACCACGCTGATCATCATTCGCCAGCTCAACCACCCGCGTAAGCCCGAGCGTCAGTCGCGCTTCGCCGGCTCCGGGTTCAAGGCCGCCTACTTCGTCGAGGCCGTCGTGCTCATCGAGGGCCTGGGCATGGTGTTCGTCAAGGCGGGCAAGATCGCCACCTACGGACACTCGAACCCGTACACCGACTTCTTCACTATGCGCCTCGCCGAGCTGCTGCCGGCCAACTCCAACATGGTCTCGATCTTTGCGCTGATCAAGCTGATGTCCGGCATGATCTGGCTCTACATCGTGGGCACCCGCATCAACTGGGGCGTCGCGTGGCACCGCTTCACCGCGTTCCCGAACATCTACTTCAAGCGCATGGACGACGGAACCGTCGCACTCGGCCCGGCCAAGCCGATGATGTCCGGCGGCAAGGTCCTCGAGATGGAAGAGGCCGATCCCGACGTCGACGCGTTCGGCGCAGGCAAGATCGAGGACTTCAGCTGGAAGGGCTGGCTCGACTTCACCACGTGCACCGAGTGCGGCCGCTGCCAGTCGCAGTGCCCCGCGTGGAACACCGGCAAGCCCCTCTCCCCCAAGCTGCTGATCATGTCGCTGCGCGACCACAGCCACGCCAAGGCTCCGTACCTGTTGGCCGGCGGCAAGAAGGACATGGCCGGTGACGAGGTCGGACTCGTCGACGCCGAGGGCAACGTCGATCAGGCCAAGCTCGACGCCATCCCGCAGGCCGCCCGTGACGAGGCCGATCGCAAGCTCGTCGCCGACGCCATCGAGGGCGGCATCATCGACCCCGAGGTGCTGTGGAGCTGCACCACCTGTGGTGCCTGCGTCGAGCAGTGCCCGGTGGACATCGAGCACGTCGACCACATCATCGACATGCGCCGCTACCAGGTGCTCATCGAATCGGAGTTCCCGTCCGAGCTCGCAGGTCTGTTCAAGAACCTCGAGAACAAGGGCAACCCGTGGGGCCAGAACTCCAAGGACCGGCTCAACTGGATCAACGAGATGGACTTCGACATCCCGGTCTTCGGCCAGGACGCCGACTCGTTCCAGGACTACGAATACCTCTTCTGGGTCGGCTGTGCCGGTGCCTACGAGGACCGCGCGAAGAAGACCACGAAGGCCGTCGCCGAGCTGCTCGCCACCGCAGGTGTGAAGTTCATGGTGCTCGGTGCCGATGAGACCTGCACCGGCGACTCCGCTCGCCGTGCGGGCAACGAGTTCCTGTTCCAGCAGCTCGCGATGCAGAACATCGAAACGCTGAACAACGTGTTCGACGGTGTCGAGCAGACCAAGCGCAAGATCGTCGTCACCTGCGCCCACTGCTTCAACGCACTCGGCAACGAGTACCCGCAGGTCGGCGGCGACTACGACGTGGTGCACCACACGCAGCTGCTCAACCGCCTCGTGCGCCAGAAGAAGCTGATCCCGGTGGCCTCGGTCAGCCAGGACATCACGTACCACGATCCGTGCTACCTCGGCCGTCACAACAAGGTGTACGACGCTCCGCGTGAGCTCATGGCCGCGTCGGGCTCCAACCTCAAGGAGATGCCGCGTCACGGTGAGCGTTCCATGTGCTGTGGTGCCGGTGGCGCTCGCATGTGGATGGAAGAGAACATCGGCAAGCGCATCAACATCGACCGGGTCGACGAGGCACTCGCGACCAACCCGAAGAAGATCGCCACAGGTTGCCCGTTCTGCCGCGTCATGCTCACCGACGGTGTCACTGCCCGGCAGGAAGGCGGCGCGCACGAGGGCGTCGAGGTTGTCGATGTCGCGCAGCTGATGCTCGAGTCGATCACCCGCGTCGAGTCCTCGGTGCTGGCCGAGAACATCAAGGTCATCCCGCGTGAGCGCACTCCGGAGGAGAAGCTCGAAACCGAAAAGGCGATGGAGGTCGAAGAGGCCGAGCGCATCGCACCCGTCGAAGAGCCGGCCGAGGCGAAGACCGCTCCGGCAGCTCCCGCTCCCAAGGCCGGCGGCGGACTGAAGATGAAGGGTCTGGCCAAGGCACCAGGGGCGAAGGCACCCGGTTCCGCTGCCAAGGCCGACACCGTCGAGCCTGACACCAAAGGGGCCGCTCCCGCCGACGCTGCTCCGAAGCCGAAGGGTCTCGGAATGGCCGGAGGCAAGGCACCCGGTGGCAAGGGTCTGCAGATGAAAGGCAAGGCTCCCGGCGCGAAGGCGTCGGCACCTGCAGCTGCACCTGCCGACGCTCCCGCGGCGTCCGACGCACCCGCCACAGCCGAAGCTTCCGAGTCGACCCCCACCGTCAAGCCCAAGGGTCTGGCCGTGAAGTCGGGCTTCAAGAAGCCGGGAGCCAAGGCACCGGGCAAGCCCGCCGAGGCTGCACCGGCTGCTGCGGCACCTGCCCCCGAGGCCGCGAGCGAATCCGCGAAATCGGGCGCTGCCGCAAGCGAATCCAAGCCGACCGTCCAGCCGAAGGGCCTGGCCGTGAAGTCCGGATTCAAGAAGCCGGGAGCCAAGACCGCGAGTGCCCCTGCGGCGAAAGCTCCGGCTGCCGAGGCACCTGCTGCTGAGGCACCTGCTGCTGAGGCATCTGCTTCCGAGGCACCTGTTGCCGAGGCCGCGACCTCGGAAGCACCCGCCGCCGCAGAGCCCGCTGCAACGAATACGGCTGCAGCAGAATCCAAGCCGACCGTCCAGCCCAAGGGCCTGGCCGTGAAGTCCGGATTCAAGAAGCCAGGCGCGCGGACACCGGGTGCGGCGGCCGCTGCACCTGCGGCGACACCAGCCGAGCCGGCAAAGGCGGAGCCGGAGAAGGCCGAGCCGACCCCGGAAGCCGAGGCACCGGTGGCCGAAGCACCGGTAGCCGACGCACCGACTACCGAGGCACCAGCGGCCGAGGCACCGGAAGCAGAGGCACCGAAGGCAGAGGCACCGAAGGCAGAGGCACCGAAGGCAGAAGAGTCGGACACTGCAGCCGATGCGGCGTCCAGCGGTTCGGATGATCGGACTCCGCCCAAGCCGAAGGCCGGTGGACTCGGATTCGCTCCGGGAGCCAAGGTTCCGGGTCGCCGAAAGTAACCTCACACCCTTTTTACCGACTGCGCGCCCCCGCTCACCTCAGAGCAGGGGCGCGCAGTCGTCAGTAGGGGTGTGAGGTCCCCGGCCACGCTGTACACGGGCACCGTTATCCACAGGCACCGAGTTATCCACAATCGGGCACAGGGGCTTGTCCAAAGCGATTGCGCTGGAGAGCATTCCTGCATGACCCGCATCGTCTCGCGATCCGACGCTCTCGCCCGCGGCACCTCCGACGCCGAATTGCAGCGGTACTGCCGAACGCGGGCCTGGCGTCGACTGCGACCCGGGCGGTTCGTGAGCAGGACACAGTTCGACTCGCTCACAACGGAAGAGAAGCACCGCGTCATCGCGGAGGCTGTGTTCGACGCGACCACCTCACCCGACGCAGTCGTCAGTCATGTGAGCGCGGCCGTCTTTCACGGTCTCGACGTGTGGAATGCCGATCTGAGCCGAGTGCACATCACGCGCAATCGCGCCCGTGGTGGTGGGCGCAGCAGCGCCGTCAGAAGTCTGCACGCGTCTCCCTACACGGACGAGGAAGTCACGACCTTCGACGGTGTGCTGGTTACGGGGCTCGCGCGAACCGTCGCCGATTGCGCTCGCACTCTTCCGTTCGAGACGGCGGTGTGCATTGCGGATGTCGCCGCGCGAACCGCAGGTGTGACGGTGGAACAGATTGTTGCAGTGCTGGATTCATGCCCGAACCATCCCGGGAATCGGATGGCCCGCAAGGTTGCGCGATTCATGGACGGCCGGTCCGAGAGTGTGGGTGAATCGCGTACCCGGGTGTTGCTGCATCACCTGGGTCACACCCCACAGCTGCAGGTACCGATCACAGATTCCCGTGGCTTCGTCGGGCGCGTGGACTTCGACCTGCCCGAGATCGAGACCGTGCTCGAATTCGACGGCAAGGTGAAGTACGGACGCTATGTGCCGGAAGGAAGGTCCGCGGCGGACGTGGTGTGGGAAGAGAAGCGTCGCGAGGATCGCATTCGCGCAACCGGCCGTCAGGTAGTGCGCATCGCCTGGGCAGACCTCGACCGTCCCCAACTGGTCGATCGGATGATTCTCGACGCTGCCGAGCGCGCCCGAAACCGTAAGTGAGCGCCTCTTCTACCGACTGCGCGCCCCCGCTCACGTCGGAGCAGGGGCGCGCACCCTGCAAATGCGGCGTGAAGCTCCTGTCGCACCCCCGCGACGTGGACGAATCGGGCACCGTGAGTATGGTCGGAAACGCACGGCATACCCGACAAGTAGGAGCAGGCATGACCGACGACGCGGACAAGCTCTGGCGACGCTACGACGCGTGGTGGGCGGCGTTGACCCCCGACGACCGAGCACACGTCGAGAAGTGTTGCGAATCGGGCCGCACCGACGAGCGCCTCTGCGCACTGATCCTCGAGAACGACGGCCCGTCGAAGGCCGCGTTCGAGGCAGGCAGCAAGTTGTCCGTGGGCAACAGCAAGTACTGCGCCATCCCCAGCGCGCTGCTCGAGTTTCTCGAGGCGAAGCGCGCACACCCCCCACTCAGCTAGGGGGACGCCACAGCTCCAGCTCGGGGATTCCGGGCGGCGTGAATCCCATGACCTGGCCGTAGAAGGACAGTTCGGACTCTCGTGCGTTCACCTGAGTGTCGAGTTTGCGGAATCCGTGCGACTCGCCTGCGTAGGCCAGGTATGCGTGCGGAATTCCTTTCTGCACCATGGCGTCTCGGAATCGCTCGGCCTGTGACGGCGGCACGATCGGATCGTCCAGTCCTTGCAACAACAGCACCGGGCACGAGAGTCCGTCGACGTTGTTGACCGGTGCGCGGGTTCGGTACAGGTCGATGGCCTCGGGCAAGGGTCCGATGAGGCCGTCGATGTAGCGGGATTCGAAGTCGTGGGTCTCGGCGACGAACAGCTCGAGCTCGGCGACACCGAAATACGAAGCCCCGCACGCGAATACATCCGAAGACGTCAGTGCTGCCAACACCGTCCAACCACCTGCGGAGCCACCTTCGATGGCCAACCGGCGCGGGTCGGCGAGGCCGCTGTCGGCGAGCCCCTGCACTGCGGCGATGGTGTCTTCCACGTCGACGACGCCCCACTGCCCGCGCAGGCGATTGCGGTATTCGCGGCCGTACCCGCTCGACCCGCCGTAGTTCACATCCACGACGCCGATGCCGCGGCTGGTGAAGTACGCGAACAGCGGGTTCAGTGCGGGTGCCACGTGTGCCGTGGGGCCGCCGTGCACGAACGCGACGTACGGCGGGAGTTCCCCGTCGAGCCCTTCGTACGACGGGTTGCGCGGCGCATAGGCAATGGCGTGCACCTCGCGGTTCGGTCCACGGAACGTCACCTGACGTCCCTCCGGCAAGTACGCACCGTCGGGGACGGACTCGAAACCCGAACGCACAGGCGTGAGTTCACGGGTTTCGAGATCGAGTGCGAACAGCCCGCTCGCCACCTGCGCGCCACCGCCCTTGATCAACACGGTCGATCCACGGCGCCCACCGAGACCTACCGACGTCACACCCTCGAGCGCGATGTCGTCCAGAGTGTCGGATGCAGGGTCGAGCACGGCGAGGGTGTCGGTACCGACGGTCCGCACGGTCAGCATCTTTCCGTCGCCCAGCACCTCGTACCAACTCGATCCGAGTCGCCACAGCGGGGCCCCGAAATCGGCGTCGAGCGTCAGCAGCGATGCTAGAGCTCCGTCGAGCGTCACCGAATACAGGTTCCACCAACCACTTCGGTCGCTGATGACGTACAACCGTTGGTCGTCGATCCACTCCGGCTGCATCACCGATTCATCGGTCGAACCCAGCAGCACCGTCCAGGACGACGGATCGGCCAGCAAAGCCACGCGCAGTTCGGTTCCGTCCCAGGGCATCTGCGGATGGTTCCACGCTATCCAAGCGATGCGAGTGCCGTCGGGCGACAAGCGCGGGAACGCCAGAAAGTCCGAGCCCGCCACCAACGAGCGCACTCCGCCGCCGCTCAGGTCGATCGCCACGATGTCTCGCGATACCGCACCGGCGTCGTGCATCTCGCGGACGGCGATGACGTCGTTACCGACCACCGACAATTCGGCGTACCGGATGCTCGACGCCACAGCCGGTTTCGGAGTCAGCGGCACGGGTGACCCGCCGGGGGTGAGGCGATAGACGCGTTGATCGGAGAACTCGGCGAACACCAGGTCGCCGTCTGCGGTCGCAGTCCATGCCCCGCCGCCGTATTCGTGGACTCGGGTGCGGGCGTTGAACGGTGCGGGGAGAATCGGCTGCACCTCTCCGTCGACGTGGCGACAGATCGCCGTCCGACCTTGTTCGGCAGGTCGCAGTTCCGACCACCAGATCTCGTCGCCGACGTAGCGACCGCCCTCGACGGGATGGCCCGCGGACGACAGGTCTGCTGCAGTGATGGGCGAAGGCCAGGATCCGAAGGCGAGTGCAGTCACGAGCTCCACCCTAGTGAACTGACGTGGCCGTAACGCGTTGTTCACCGGCCCTTCAACAGTGACCCGGATGATGGAGCACAAGCAGCAGTAGGGGGAACACCATGCGCCGGACCACTACCCAATCGGTGGACCACGAGATTCTGACATTCGGCCGAACCTGGCAGGGATACGGCGGCGGCAGCGACGAGGACATCTACGTCGCATTCGGTGTCGACGGGCGTACCTATTTCCAGCGGCTGCGTCGTATTCTCGATTCGCCGGTGGCCGAGGATCTGTCCCCCGACGAGCGGGCGGCGATCCTCGACATCTGCCGAACGAGACTCACCTGAGCCACCGTCACACCGGCGTCAACAGTTCCGGGCTGTTGTTCTTGACGCTGTTCACCGCGGTACTCACCTCGTAGGGCGCGAGCCGGGGTTCCGGGATTGCCGCCAACATGTCCTGCACCGCGCCCAGGTCGGTCACGGTGGGATCGAGCCAGCTCGCGCGGAGATCCGGTGGGAGCACGACCGGCGAGCGATCGTGGATGTGGCCGAGCGCATCGGCTGCCGGCGAGGTGAGGACGGTGACCGACCAGACCCAGCGGTTTTCGTCGTCGTCTGCTTTGGTGGGGTCTCGCCAGAGTTCGTACAGGCCGGCCATCGCCAATACGCCGTCCTCGTGCAGGAAGTACGGCACCTTCGCGCCGTCGCGCTTCTCCCACTCGTAGTACCCGTCTGCAGGCACGATGCAGCGTCGACGGCTCGCGGCCTTCTTGAACGACGGCTTCTCGGTGATGGTCTCCGACCTGGCGTTGATCAGCCGGGAACCGATTTTCGCGTCCTTCGCCCAGGAGGGGATCAGACCCCAGCGCACCGAACGCAATTGCCGCACGGCGTCGGACTCCGGCTCGTCCTTGGGTGCGCGTTCGAGCACCGTACGCACCGTCTGCGTCGGGGCCACGTTGTACGACGGCGGCACCTCCTCGCCCACTGTTTCGGCGATGTCGAACACCGCCTGGAGGTCGGTGTCACTCCGGGTACTGGCATACCGTCCGCACATGAGTCGATTGTTCCACTCGCCACCGACAACCCGGCCGAAACAACCTTGTGGAAACCGACACCGCTCGCCTGGCACGATATGACGGGTGACCACTCCACAGATCAACTCCCAGCCGCGTTACCGCACGTTGCAGCAGTCGACCAAGCTGCAGAACGTGCTGTACGAGATCCGTGGACCGGTACACGCCCATGCCGCCCGACTCGAAGCCGAGGGGCACCGCATCCTCAAGCTCAACATCGGTAATCCGGCTCCGTTCGGCTTCGAGGCCCCCGACGTGATCGTGCGAGACATGATCGCCGCACTGCCCGTCGCCCAGGGTTACTCGGAGTCGAAGGGCATTCTGTCGGCGCGACGTGCCATCGTCACCCGCTACGAGCTCGAACCGGGTTTCCCCGAGCTCGACGTCGACGACATCTATCTCGGTAACGGGGTGTCCGAGCTCATCACGATGACGATGCAGGCGTTGCTCGACGACGGTGACGAGGTGCTGATCCCGGCCCCGGACTACCCGCTGTGGACGGCGATGACGACGCTGTCCGGTGGCAAAGCCGTGCACTACATGTGCGACGAGGAGAACGGGTGGAATCCCGATCTGGCCGACATCGAGTCGAAGATCACTCCCAAGACCGTCGCCCTGCTGGTGATCAACCCCAACAATCCGACCGGCGCGGTGTACTCGAAGGAAGTTCTGCAGGGCATCGTCGATCTGGCGCGCAAGCACCAGCTGTTGTTGCTCGCGGACGAGATCTACGACCGCATTCTCTACGACGACGCGCAGCACACCTCGCTGGCGAGCCTGGCTCCCGATCTGCTGTGCCTGACCTACAACGGGCTGTCCAAGGCGTATCGCGTGGCCGGCTACCGCGCGGGATGGCTCGCGATCACCGGGCCGAAGAAGCACGCAGCGGGGTTCATCGAGGGAATCGACCTGCTCGCGTCGACGCGGCTGTGCCCCAATGTGCCTGCGCAGCATGCCATTCAGGTCGCACTCGGTGGTTATCAGAGCATCGAGGATCTGATCCTGCCCGGCGGACGCCTGCTCGAGCAGCGTGACGTCGCATGGGAGAAACTCAACGCGATTCATGGCGTCTCGTGCGTCAAGCCGCGGGGAGCGCTGTACGCGTTTCCGCGACTCGATCCCGAAGTGCACGAAATCTACGACGACGAAAAACTGGTGCAGGATCTGTTACTACAGGAGAAAATCCTCGTGGTTCAGGGGACCGGCTTCAACTGGCCCGGTCACGATCACGTGCGCATCGTGACTCTGCCTTGGGCACGAGATCTGGCTGTGGCGATCGAAAGGTTCGGCAACTTTCTCGCTTCCTACAAGCAGTGAGGTCGAAAGTTACGCTCGAGTAGTTGAAAGTGACGCAAGAAACTTGGGTGGGAGCGCGCCCCACGGCCGAATGATCTGTAGATTGGCGGACGGCACTTCGGTGCCCGCGAGCCCTGGTCGTCCCCGCCCCCCGGGTCGGTCAGGTGGTGGCGGGGGACGCCCCCCCTGCTCCCCGCCACCGAGCTCCTCGCATCGGCCACCGAGATGGCCCCGTACTAGCCTTGCACCGTGGAACCACACGGCAATCATCCCGACGGCACCAAGCCGGGCCTCGACTCCCATGTGGGCCACGGTCACGGACACAGCGACAGTCCGGTGCCGCTCGGCCCGGTCGCCGCCAAGGTCGTCGTCGGACTGCTCGTCGTCATCGGTATAGCCGTCATCGCCGGTGCATTCGCGCTGTGGCCCAGCAAACAGAACATCGACATCCCACTGCCGTTCCAGACCTCGGGCGGAGGTGCGGTGTCCACCGAGGCGGGCACCATCACGTCGCAGAGCATCGGGCCATGCGGGAGTCCCGACGCAGGCAGAGCGTTCACCGGCAACCCGACGCCTGCGGTCAACGACTCGTACGAATGTCAGCGCAGCATCGTCGACATCACTTCGGGCCAGGACGCGGGCAAGCGGACGGTGCTCGAGATCGCGCCGGGTCCCGGCCAACCGACGCTGAGCGCCGGTGAGGACATCCGACTGGTTCTGCAGGCAGATCCTTCCGGTGGAATCCGCTACTCCTTCAACGACTATTCCCGCGGACTTCCGCTCGGGTTGATCGTCGGCGTGTTCGCAGTGGTCATCTGCGTCGTTGCCCGCTGGCGGGGATTCCGCGCGCTGGTCGGCCTACTCATTGCGTTCGCCGTGCTGGTGGTGTTCATGTTGCCGGCTCTGCTCGACGGCGCACCCGCCATTCCCGTCGCTCTCGTCGCCGGTGCGGTGATCCTCTACGCCGTGCTGTATCTGGCGCACGGGGTGAATCTGCGCACAAGTTCGGCGCTACTGGGCACACTGACCTCGATGGGCCTGGCCGCAGTCCTGTCGTACGTCGCGATTCGGATGACGCACCTGACCGGGTTGTCGGAGGAACAGAACACCGCGGTGCAGACGTACATCGGCACCGTCAGTGTCACGGGGCTGCTGTTGGCCGGCTTCATCATCGGCTCGCTCGGTGTGCTCAACGACGTGACGATCACTCAGGCCTCGGCGGCCTTCGAGTTGGCATCGGTCGACGAGACCGCGTCGCGGCGCGAGATCTTCACCGCCGCGATGCGGGTGGGGCGCGATCACATCGCCAGTACCGTCTACACCCTCGTACTCGCCTACGCCGGTGGCGCGCTGCCGCTGCTGTTGCTCTTCAGCGTCGCCGATCGGTCGATTCAGGACGTGTTGACCGGCGACGCCGTGTCGATCGAAATAGTCAGATCCTCCGTGGGCGGTGTAGCCCTCGCGTTGTCGGTGCCCCTCACCACCGCGATCGCCGTGCTGCTCGCCCGGCCGATCAGCTCGTCCAGAAAAGGCGCGTCGTCGTCGCGGACGCCCAAGCCCGCTCGATCGCGGGGCTCGGGTCGCCACAGCGCGTAGTGCGGCGGAGCCGCTCCTCAGGCGAATGCAGCTGCGACGGTCTCCGACAACAATGCACCGTTGTGCGTGCTCAGTCCTGCCTTCAGACCCTCGTCTGCCTCGCAGGCAGCTTCCCAACCCTTGTCGGCGAGTGCGACGACGTACGGCAAGGTGGCATTGGTGAGCGCGTAGGTCGACGTGCGCGGAACGGCTCCTGGCATGTTGGCGACGCAGTAGAACACCGACTCGTGCACCTTGTACGTGGGATCGGCGTGGGTGGTGGCATGCGAATCCTCGAAGCAGCCGCCCTGATCGATGGCGATGTCGACCAGCACCGAACCTGGCTTCATACGCTGAACCAGGCTGTTGGATACCAGCTTCGGAGCTTTGGCTCCGGGCACCAGCACCGCACCGATGACGAGATCCGCGGCGAGAACGGCTTGTTCGAGCTCGTACGCATTCGACACCAGAGTCTTGACGGCACCACGGTACTGATCGTCGATGGCACGCAGCGCCTTCACATCGAGATCGAGAACGGTGACGTCGGCGTGCATACCGAAAGCGATTGCAGTGGCATTCTTTCCGGACACACCGGCGCCGATGACGACGACATTGGCGGGACGCACTCCGGGCACTCCGCCCATGAGAACTCCACGTCCTCCTTCGCTGGACATCAGATGGTAGGCACCGGCCTGCGGCGCGAGGCGTCCGGCAACTTCACTCATCGGCGCGAGCAGCGGCAGCGAACCGTCTGCGGCAGTGACCGTTTCGTAGGCAATGGCCGTGGTACCCGAATCCAGCAGCGCATCGGTGCAGGCCTTCGACGCCGCGAGATGCAGGTAGGTGAACAGCACCTGCCCCTTGCGCAGGCGTGAATACTCTTCGGCGATAGGTTCTTTGACCTTCAGCAGCAGCTCGGCTGTTTCCCAGACCTCGGCGGCATCGGTGAGGATCTGTGCACCGGCGGCCTTGTAGTCGGTGTCGGTGAACGACGATCCGGCTCCTGCCTCGGTTTCGATGATCACTTCGTGTCCTCGCGAGACCAGTTCGTGCACGCCTGCCGGGGTGATGGCCACCCGGTATTCGTGGTTCTTGATCTCGCGTGGAATTCCGATCTTCATGGCGGCCTCCTCGGTGGTGGGTGATGTGAAGCCGTGGCTCCATCCGTGTAGGCCAACTATGAATTATCTACGGAATACCCGCAACGGAAGTGAATATAATTCTGTAAGCTCGCGGAATGGTGAGCAATAGTTCGTTCGAGACGGGCGGCACGGGGTCCCAGCCGAACGATGTTCGGCCCATCCCGTTGGACCGGATCGATCACATCCTGCTCGACGAGCTCCGCCGCGACGCCCGTACACCCAACAACGCACTCGCTGCCGCTGCCGGCGTTGCCCCGTCCACCGCACTGGCCCGGGTTCGTGCCCTCGTCGAACGCGGTGTCATCCGCGGCTTTCACGCAGACATCGATCCCGAGGCCCTCGGCCAAGGCATCCAGGCCATGATTTCGGTCCGGCTCCAAGCAGATGCTCGACGGCGGATCAGCGAATTCGGATCCAAGATCGCCTCCCGAAAAGAGACGCTGAACATCTACTTCATTGCCGGTGCCGACGACTTCCTCGTACACGTGGCAACCGTCGACACCGCCACGCTCCGCGATTTCGTCGTCGAGAATCTCAGCGCCGACCCTGCCGTCGCCGCAACCGAGACGATCCTGATCTTCGAACACATCAGACCGCGAAACACTCACGGAGAGAGGTGAATCGGGTCAGGGAGCAGCCGGAGCGATCGGCGGGAAGCCGGGCAGCGTGAAGTCCGGGAAGCCCGGAATCAGCGGCGGCGGCTGTTGCGTCGTCGGGGGGACGGACTCGACCGGCGGCGGCGGTGCGGGCTCGGCAGTGGTGGTCGTCGTCGTCGGTTCCGGCGTCCACGGCTCCTGGTAGACCTCGGTCTCCGACGGCACGGTGGTCGGTTCGACGGTGGTTTCCGGCGCGGGAGGCGGCAACACCGGAGCAGGTGTCTCCGACGTGGGCGCAACCGTCGTGACGGCCGGAGCCTGAGTTTGAGTGCGGCTCACCGAGGTGTCGACCACCTGCGGCGTGTTCTGATGGGTGAGCATGAACCCGGATACGCCTACCACTGCGGCGAGGCCGAGCGCGAGCACACCACCGGTGCGAAGCCTGCGCCGAGCGCGGGTTCGATCGTCCTCACCGTCGTCGTCGTCGTAGTCGGCATCGAGCCAGTAGATGTTCTTCAGCTGGAACGGAACCGGCTTACCGTCGTCGTCGACCGTCGCCTCGGTGTCGACCCGGTTCTCGGGTGCCTGCGTGACACTGTGCGCTACAGCAGTTTCGGCCACCTCCGAGTCGTCGACCGCGTCCTCGACGGTGCCCTTCCCGGCATTCGTGCTCAACGCAACGACCTCCCCGTCGACCCGCGCCCCCTGCACGTGGTCGTCGGGAACATCATCCGCTACGGCCGGAGACGACTCCGGCTCGACAGCAAGAGAATTGGGAGAATCGACAAGCGAATCGGTGAATCTCGAGGATTCGAACCCGCCGACCGTACTCGTGGGGTCGACCGCGTCGGCGATCGTGGTGTCGACCGGGGCCGACGCGACCCAGGGACGCGCGGGCACCGGACGGGTTGCGGTCGGCACCGGAGCAGGTACCGCCGGTGCGGCGTGCATCGATTCGGTGCGAGCCGGAATCGGTCGGACCGGCGCTGCCGGCGGCGGAGTAGGTTGCGGGGGCCGAGGCCGCGCCACCCGCGACTGCGGCGGACGCGGCGGTGCCGGTCGGTGCTGCGGAATCGGCGCAGATGCGAGGGCCGAGTCGACGCGAGTCGCGGGGTCGATCCGATCCGAGGGTTGCGGTACCGCCTGCCGGTTCGCGTCGGGGCTCCGTCGCGGATCGGTTCGAGTGCGCGAGTGAGGTCGCGCGGCCAGAGCCGCTCCACGCGCAGCGACGGTCTCGGGCTCGGTCGGCACGATCGACGGCAGTTCCAGCAGCGGCCCGACGCGATTCTGCACGATCGGCATGCGTGCGCCTCCACCGATCAACACGACGGCGTCGATGGGCACGTTCGCGCCGATCAACACTCCGCGCGCAAATTCGATGGCTTCGTCGAGCAGGTCGGTGATCAACAGCTCGAAGTTCTCGCGCGAGAGCAGAATCATTCCGCTCGCATCGGGCAGGCACACCGCATCCTGGGTGGACAGGCGTTCCTTGGCGATTCGGCAGCGCTTCTCGAACAGCGAGATGTCGGGGTCCGTCGTCTTCTTGCCGAGGCGCTGGAGCTGGTTGTTGCGTACGTAGGCGTCGAGCAGGTCGCCGCTGTACTCGCCCGATCGCTGCGAGGCGGTGACGGTCCGCTGCACCAGGTCGACGACGCTGACCGTCAGTCCGGAACTGCCGAGATCGAACAGCGCGACCGACCTGTGGTCGCGGGCCTCGCCGGTTGCTGCGAGGTACTCGACGACGGCTTCCACCTCGTGCACCAGGTGGTAGTTGTGCAGGTGGGCACCGGCGAGCGCGGCATGCAGCGCATCGGCCTGCCGAGGGTCGCGGTAGGCGACACCGGTGGCGAGTTCGGGCTCGGTTTCGACGGCCGCGCCGATCGACTCGGCGGCCAGATGCGGGAGGTCGCCGCCCACGCTGTCGATGAGTTCGTTGCGGAAGAACAGTGGTCGCTCGATGTCGGTGACCAGGCCGGAAGCGTCGGCGACGGGAGCCTGGAACTGCTCGGCTCGGGGCTGCGCCGTGCGCACAGCCCGGGTCCCCATGGACACCCCAAGCAGCACAGTCACGGTTGTCGGCCTCACTTCGTTCGGCAGTTACGGCGGACGCGGTACACCTCGTCCAGAGCGCCAGGCTACCGCCTCGACCGAAACTACGGGGCGCGCGCCCCAGAGCAGCCATGGCAATACGGGTCTCGCTCCCCGTTGGAGCCGCTCGTTCCCGTCGTGCGGTCTATTCCGGCAGTTCCGAACCGATTTCCGGTCGGTAGAGCTCGCCGTCGTAGGTGAAGGCCCGCTCGTACAGATCCGCGTCCGACAGGCGAACCGGCCCCTGGACGGGCAGCTCGGCCGGCCCGGGAGCTGCATCCTCGGCCGGACCGGCCGCGTCGGCGAGCGCGGCAGCGAAGCCGGCATCGACCGGAATCTGCTCGTCGATGAGCGGGGTGGGTGCCGGAGTGTTCCCGCGGGTGAACACCAGACCTGCCACCGCGACGATCACCAGGGCCACCGCCGCCAGCACGGATGCGTCCCGCACCGACCATCTCGTGGTGCGCCGCGCCGGCTGGGTGACGACATCGGGTTCGAGAACCTCGGGCTCTTCGACCGCTGGCTCTACAACCGCAGGCTCTACAACCGCGGGCCCGATCACCGAAGAGTCGGCTGCGGCAGCGTCGAAGACGGTCGAGGTGATCGCCAGTTCTTCGGTGGCGAGCTGATCGACGGTCAGGCCGTCGACCATCCACTCGTCGACCGCGCCGAAATCCGTGGTCCGGGGCGCATCGAGAAGCTCCGACGCGTCGTCCGGCACGGTGATGATTCCCACATCCGCGACCAGCACATCCGCGGCATCCGGAACATCGGTGTCGACGGCGGCTCCGATAACGGGCCTCTCGTCGAGCGCTGCGCCCTTGGCGATGGCCATTGCCGGCGCGTCCGGCACATGGACCGGCACATTCCATTTGTCTTCGATGATCGTGCGCACCGCGGGAATGGCTGCGCCGCCGCCGATGAGCAGTACCGCGTCGGGAGCCTGCTTGGACGCCCAGTCCAGGGCGTCGGACACGAGTGGGGTGATCTCGCGCTCGAATTCCTTGCGGCTGAGCAACATCGGGCCGCGGTTCGGTGCCCGGACACCCGCCGACGAGCTGACGAGTTCCTTGAGTTCACGGAAGAACGCTTGATATTCCTCGTCGCCCTCCGGGCCGACCGGTGCAGGCAGGATGCCCTTGGCCATCACGATGCCGCGGACCACCTCGTCGAAGCGATCGCCGCTGATGTCGACGGTGCGTGCGGTCCACTCGATGTAGTCGCCCGCGACGTCGAGCGCGGTGGCCGACAGCCCCTTCTTGCCCAGGTCCACCACCAGCACGTAGTCCTTGTCGGCCAGTTCCGGAACCGTGCGCGCATAGGCCATCAGGGCCTGAGATTCCTCGACCATGCGGGCCTTCGGGACCGTTCGGTCGCCCAGAGTGTCGAGAAGGGCCGTGACGGCTGCGGTGTCCCACCCGGCGAGCACGATGTCCTCGAACGGGCCGTGGTCGACCAGCTTGCCGGGCAGCAGGTCGTGTGCACCCGCTGCATCGATGGAGTCTTCGACGCGGCGGCCGTCCGCGATGTACGCGATGCGCACGGCACCGGTACCGACGGACACCCCGCAGACTCCACTCATCGACCAGACAGTCCTTTGCACATTGCGATTCGGCGCCCGATCCGGCGCCCTCACGAGCCCCCGCTCCACTCGAAGTGTACGGCGGTCCGAAGGACCGATGCGGGCATCGAACTAACGCTACTAAACAATCTAGGATATTGTTTGGGAGGGTCTGGGGAGACTTTGGGTCGAAAAGGCGCACAGCCAGCGGACCTGGAGACGACTACGAGGCCGTCCGGTCTCGTGATTAACGCGATCGGTGGAGGTTTTCGATGCAGACGCTCAATGCTCAGGACGTGGTTCGGGTGCGAACTGTTCTGGAGAAATTCGGAAAGCTGCCGGTCCCCGTGGAGGGCATCGACGAAGCCGCCGATCTGTACGACAGCGGCCTGACCTCGCACGCGAGTGTCAACGTGATGATCGCCCTCGAGGACGAGTTCGACGTCGAATTCCCCGACACCATGCTGCAGAAGTCGACGTTCGGCAGCATCAACGCCATCGCCGCGGCCATCGCCCAGCTGACGGACTGAAGCCATGACCACCGTC
This sequence comes from Rhodococcus sp. WWJCD1, assembly GCF_002258735.1. Lineage (NCBI taxonomy): Bacteria > Bacillati > Actinomycetota > Actinomycetes > Mycobacteriales > Nocardiaceae > Rhodococcus > Rhodococcus sp. WWJCD1. The sequence goes on along the minus strand of NZ_NOXY01000033.1, from coordinate 146,701 downwards.
TACGAGAGCTCGATCGACCAGTCGATGACCGACGTGCTGGCCGTTCTGCGGACCTATGCCGACGAAGTCGATCGCGATGCCCGTTTCCCCACCGAATCGGTGGATGCGCTGCGCGACGCCGGGCTGCTCGGTGTCGGGATTCCGCGCGAGTTCGGCGGTGGCGGGGCAACCCTGACAGACATCGCCCGAATCTCGCGTGCCCTCGGCTCCGAGTGCGCATCGACGGCGATGATCTTCGTCATGCACCAGTCGCAGGTGCTCAGCATCGTTCGCCACGGCAAGTCCGACGCCATGGCAGACCTGCAGCGACGAATTGTGACCGATCGCATCCTGGTGGCCTCTGCCACTACCGAGATCAACATCGGCGGCGACGTCCGCTCGAGCAGTTGTGCGGTTGAGTACGACGGTGAGCGGATCACCCTGAGCAAGAACGCGCCTGTCATCTCGTACGGCGAGTACGCACAGATCGTGCTGGCAACGGCGCGACGCAGCGTCGACAGCCCGCCGAGCGACCAGGTCCTCGTGGTGTGCGAGAAGCCCGATGTGACGCTCGAGAAGACCGGCACCTGGGACACCCTCGGATTCCGCGGCACCTGCAGTCCCGGCTTCATGCTGGCCGCGCGCACGACGACGTCGAACATTCTGGGCGACAACTACGGCGACATCTCCGCGCAGACCATGCTTCCGGTGGCACACGTGCTGTGGGGATCGGCCTGGCTCGGCATCGCCGACGCCGCCGTGACCAAGGCGCGCAAGTCCGTACAGAAGGCCGCGCGCAAGACACCGGGAACACCGCCGCCGAGCGCACTGCGGCTGGCGGAGTTGATGGTGGTTCACGAGCAGTTGGTGGACACGGTGTTCGGCGCAGCGGCGAAGTTCGAGGCCGTCGCAGACAGTCCGGCCGAGCTCGGAGCAATCGGTTTTGCGCTCAAGATCAACAATGTCAAGGTCACCGCGTCGACGCTCGTCATCGACATCGTCGGCAAGGCCCTGCAGATCTGCGGCATCTCCGGCTACCGACAGGACGGCGAGCTCAGCATCGGCCGGCATCTCCGAGATGCGCACGGGTCCGCAATCATGGTGAGCAACGAGCGCATCCTCGGCCACAACTCGCAGCTCTCCCTCGTCTACAAGGGCAAATGATGACAACCACACAGTCCGTACCGGAGACCGAACTCAGCGAACTCGACTCAGCCCGAGCAGCTTTCCGCGCCGAACTCATCGACGCGGGCCTGTTGGTGCCCAGCTCGATTCCCGGATTGTACGGGCGCAGCGGCGAATTCGAGGACATCATCGAATTCATCGATTCTCGCGTCGTCGCGGCCGGGGCCACCGAGCACGGCTATCGGGCCAAGCGATTCCGCTTCGCTCCGGTCTTCCCCCGAGAAGCCTTCGAGCGCACCGATTACATCGCGTCGTTCCCCAATCTCACCGGTGCCATCAATACGTTCGAGGGGGACAACAAGGAGCACGCAGCGTTGTTGGCGGAGAGATCCGACGGCAAGGACTGGGATCACTTTCTGCATTCCGCCGGAACCATGTTGGTCTCGGCGGCCTGCCACCCGTCGTACTCGATGCTCACCGGAACACTGCCCGCCGACGGTGCCCTGATGGACATCTACGGCTTCTGCTTCCGGCACGAGCCTGCGGTCGATCCGGCTCGGATGCAAGCATTTCGGATGCACGAGTTCGTCCGCGTCGGCACCCCCGACGAGGCGATCGAGCACCGCGAACGCTGGGTGCCGCGCGGCTTGCAGGTGCTGGCAGATCTGGGACTCGAAGCCGAGGCGGTCATCGCCAACGATCCGTTCTTCGGTCGCGCCGGACGCATGCTCGCGGCAAACCAGCGCAACGAGAACCTCAAGACCGAACTGGTCGTCAAGCTCTACGGAGATCTGGACGACGGCACCGCGGTCGTCTCGTGCAACTGCCACCGCGATCACTTCGGCCACACCTTCGACATCGCCACCGTCGGCGGCGAACCGGCTCACAGTGCATGCGTCGGGTTCGGTATGGAACGCATCGCGCTGGCGATGCTCCGCACCCACGGGCTCGATCGCTCCGCGTGGCCGGCTGCACTGCGCCCCTGATCGATTCCGCTTCACCCGTGTACGCAGAAGGACCATTTGAAGTGAACAGTTCCCGCACCGCTCCTCGGCGCATCGGCTCCGTTCCCGCCGAGTCCTCCTCGCGTACCCCGGGCGGCAAGTACCCGACGTGGTTCGGTCCGTCCGATTCACCGCTGTTCGGTACCGTCCACGTGCCGTCCGACGGCCGGGCTCGCGGAGGCGTCGTCCTGTGCCCGCCGCTCGGCAAGGAGCAAGTGGACTCGTACCGGGGCATGACTCTGCTGGCGCAGAAGCTCTGTGCGCAGGGACTTCTGGTGTTGCGATTCGACTACCGCGGCACCGGAGATTCGTGGGGAGATCAGGACGGGCCCGGCGCGGTCGGCCACTGGCAGCGCAGCGTCGTCGAGGCCGTTGCCTATGTCCGCAGTTGCGGTGTGGGCGAGGTCGGGCTGGTGGGCCTCCGCATGGGCGCACTCCTGGCCTGTTCGGTCGCCGCCGAGTGTGGGCCACTGACCTCGTTGACGCTGTGGGATCCGGTCGTCCGCGGACGGTCGTACCTGCACGAGCAGCGCGCACTGTATTCGGTGAGCGTCACCACCGATTCCGACGCCGATCCCCGTGTGTCGATCATCGGCGCTGTGCTGCATCCTGATTCGGTCGCAGACTTCGCCGCACTCGACGCCGCGAAGACGACGACCGACGCACCGGTACTGGTCGCCACTCGCGCCGAGCGCGGTGACTCGAAGCCGGTACGCCGACTGGTCGACGCACTCTCGGCCGACGAGCACACGTTGTCCGATCACGACGAGTTTCTCGAGCCGAGCGACTTCGAGGTCATCATCCCGGCCGCGGACATCGCCACTCTCGCCACCTGGACGGCGTCGAAGTTCCCGAGCCGACCCGCCTACGACGTCGAGGTGCTGCGTCGAACGCGATCACTGGTCGACGGAATCGCCGAGAGCATCGAATTCCTAGGTGCGCAGGAGCTTTTCGCGATTCGTTCCAGTTCGGATCGCTGCCTACCCGGTGGGCCGACGGTGGTGTTCTACCCCACCGCGAACGAGCACCGCGTCGGTCCGGTGCGCATGTGGGTGGAACTGGCCCGGCTGCTCCCCTGGTTCGGAGTCTCGACGGTGCGCTTCGATCGGCGTGGTACCGGTGAGTCCGGTGCCGTCACCGATGGGGAGGTGACTCGGCTCTACAGTTCCGAAGGAAACGAGGACGCCCTCACCGCCGTCCAGCAGTCGGGTACCTCCCCCGACAATGTGCTGGTGTCCGGAATGTGCTCGGGATCATGGTATTCCAGCTTTGCTGCCCGAGAGATGGGAGTGCGGTCGGCAGTACTTCTCAACACGCTGGACTGGACCACTCGTCGACTCGAGTTCGTCAAACGCTCCTCGATGCACACCGAGGAGACAGGACTGCGGGCGCGGGTACTCGATCGACTGCACCACTGGGGTGTCGCGACCAAGAATGCATTGCAGCCGCGGATTCCCTATGCCCTCTGGATCTGGCTCGGACGGCGCGGACTGATTCAGGTGCCCGAGATCTCGTTGCGCCTTCTCAGCGATCGGGGCGTTCGGACGCAGGTACTGCTCTCCCCCTCCGACGCCACCTGGTTCGAGACCAACCGGGGGCCGGAAGGTATGCGCCGGTTGCAGCGTCGAGCATCCGTCCCCACCGTCACGTCTTTCGAGTCCGGTGATCATTCGCTCTACGGCCGCGATCTACGGGAGAACGTGAGAGCCGAACTGATCGCGGCCACCTCCGCTGCGTTCGACATCGAGATCTCCGCGCCGTCGCCGCCTGTCGCAGTGGGGCGGGTCCGGCTGTGAAGCACCGCGCTCCCAGGATCGCGCCACCCAAACACGAGCAGCTCGAACAACTTCGGTGGTATCCGGTCGAACCTGCGCGGTTCGACATGGGTTTGATGAACAGTCCGACGATGCCGGTTTCGACCGTGCCACGTCACAATTCGGTCCGCGTGTTGGATACGAACCCCGATCACCTCGCCGCAGCCGACGTGAAGTCGGTACCCGAATCGGGTCCGGGTTCGAAGGCGTCCGATCGTAACCTCGCGCTCAATTCGCTGGCACTGATGCTCTCGACGGCCATAACCGGGGCGCTCGGATTGCTGTTCTGGGCTGCGGCAGGCCGCCTCTATCCCGTGGCAGAGGTCGGCAGCGCGTCTGCCGTCATCACGTCCGCGGTGATGCTTTCGACGCTCTCCAACCTGAGCCTCGGTTCGATGTACGAGCGATTCCTTCCGGTCTCGGGCCGGTTGGCGAAATCGTTCATCGTGCGCGGTTATCTCACCGTGACGGCGTTCGCATTCGTGCTCGGCGGCGGCTTCCTCCTGGTGGCTCCCAGGGACGAGATGTTCACCAACACCGCCGAAATCGTGACGTTCCCGTTCTTCGTCGCGGTGCTCGCGGTGTTCGCGCTCCAAGATCAGACCTCGTCCGGTCTCGGTGTCGCACGCTGGGCTGCCGGCAAGAACGTCTTCCACGCCGTCCTGAAGTTCATCCTGCTGTTGGCGCTCTTCACCACCGAGCGCAGCACCTCGATCATCTCTGCGTGGGCGGTCCCCGCGATCGTGGCATCGATCTTCGTCCTGCGCGCCATCTTCAAGAACGTGCGCACCGAACAGCGGTACGCCGGCAAGCCGGATCTGCCGCCCAGACGCGAAATGTGGGCCTACTTCGGCTCGGCCTACGGCATCACCGCACTCGGTTCGCTCGCTCCACTGCTCGTGCCGATGATCGTCGTCGCCACCCTCGGAGCCGAGCAGAACGCATACTTCTCCCTCACCTGGTCGATCGTGAGCGCCCTCTACATTCTGATCAGTGTGTTGATCGGCCCGTATGTCGCCGAGGTCGCCGCACATCCCGAACAGTTCCACCGACTGACCAAACGGTTCATGACTCTCGTGTGCATCGTTGCTGTCGGAGGGTCGATCTTCCTGGCCTTCATCGCACCGTTCGGCCTCGGCTTGATCGGCCAGGGTTACCGCGACCAGGGCACCATCATCGTGCAGCTCGCCGCGCTCACCATTCCGCTCTCGGTGGTCGGTTCCCTCTACGACGGTTTGGCTCGGGTCCGTCGACGCATGCGATTGGCCGTGATCGTGCAGGTCGTGGCCACCTCGCTCATCATCGGCGGATCGATCGGGCTGTCGTCGTCGATGGGCATCGCGGCCGTGGGCTGGGCCTACCTCGCTGCCGAGGCATTCGGCGCACTCGTGCTGATCGTGCCGCTGATTCGGTGGATCCGTGAGCTGTCGGCAGGCAGCAACGGTCAGTCCGGCAACGATGCTGGATCGCCCGACCATCCCGGTCCACGCGGGCCGATCGACGATCGTGACGGCGGCTCCCCCCGCGAGAGTCGACGGGAACCCCGACACGGTGAAACAGGAGATCGCGGACCTCGTCACAGCGAGCCACAGGACGCGCCGCGGCAACACGACGAGCCGTCGCCGCGTCGCATTCCGGTGCACGCTCAACACAGGACGGCGCCATGACCCAGATCTATCGAGCAAGTTCGTTGGACATGCTTCGGTCCGATTCACGAATCGTCACCGTGCTGGGGCCTGCGGATTTCGGCGATCTCGCACGTGTGCAGAGCCGCGTACTCGCGTTGGCGTCCATCGGTCCGGCAACTCGGCTGGGCCTGCGTGCCCAACAGTCGTCGGCGGCATGGGCTTTCGAGCCGGAGCGGGTTGTCGAGCACATCACCGAGGGCCCTCACGTCGACCACGAGCAGTTGGCCGAGGAGTTGACCGAGTTCTCGCATGCGTCCGCTGCCGAGGTTCCCGTTCGGATCCGGCTGGCCGGTCGGTACCTGTTCCTCGATCTCAATCACGGCCTCGGCGACGCTCTGTTGCCGGTCGACCTGTTCGCCTACTTGGCCGACGCCACCCCTGACGCTTCGCTTCCGGCCTGGGCCGGCAGTGCAGTGGAGGGCCATCCTTTGCGGAAGGCATTGCTGCACTGGGCTGTTCGCAATCCCCGGAAGGTTCTCGACACGATCTACGGCCGCGTTCGTCCCGGCATGAAGCAGGAATCGACCGAGGTATCCAGCACCGCATCGCAAACGGCATCTGTGCCCTGGACACCGTCCGCCACGGTCGCCGTTGCCGTGACGCCGGCGGGCACCACCACCGCGATTCGTCGGTGGCGAGAATCCAATCTGCCCGGCGCGAGTGTCAGTGCCGTGATGTGCGCGGCCGTGTCCACGGCGTTCGTGCGTACTTCGTTTTCGGTCGCTCGGTCCGCAGGGTTTCTCTTCGACTGCCGCCGCTACCTCCCGCCGTCGACCACGGTGCTCGGCAATTTCGCCGCTGGGATCGGTTTCACGGATATCGATCCCGCCTCGCCCGGTGAGGTGAACGACGCGTTGTCCGGTGCCATCGACAAGGGCCGTCCGATCGCGTCCGCGACGATCAGCACGATCAAGTACAAGCGTGAGCATCGAGCTGTCTCCGGTGTGTTCGACGACCGCGTTCCGGTGCGGCCGAACGTCGAACTCATGTTCTCGGATGTCGGTAGAGTCAGGCAGCTGGAGCCGGTTTCCTGGATTGCCGAACCTGCCGACCGCGCGTTCTTCGTGATCGCGGCTCCCGGTAGACCGGAGTCGGTGATGATCACGATGGAGACCATCGATTCGGTCGTGTTCGTCTCGGCATCGTTCCACGACAATGTTTTCGACAGTCACACCGTGCAGGCAGCACTCGATCTCGTGGCAGCCGACCCCCTCGCCTTGCTCGCCCCTCAGGAGAAGACCGCATGACCACCGAAGCGAAATCCGAAGTGAACGCCGCGACGGCGCGGGCCGAGCCGACCGCAGCACCGAAACGAGAGCGCTTCGTTGCCCATGTCGCTCGGTGGGCGGGGCTGTCGGTGGTGCAGTTCGTCCTTGTCGAGTACATCGTCTCGGCCACATGGCGTGGGCTCTACAGCTACCGCAACAATTACATCAGCGAACTCGGAATCCCCTTCTGCGGTCCTGTCGGCGATTGGCCGTGCAGCCAGCTCTACGTCCTGCTGAACGCCTCGATGGTGCTGTTCGGTGTGGCGATCGCGGCCGTGGGCGGATCGTGGTACATCGTTCGCCGGATCGATGGCAGGGCAGCCTCGTTCTTTGTCGTTGCCGGTGCGGGTGCGATCACGGCCGGCGTCGTCAACCAAGGCGTGAACTACCCGATCCACTCGTTCGGTGCCACCGTGTTCTTCATCTTCGGGAACTTCGGCCTCGTCGTCGCCGGTGGGCACCGGAGTCTGCGACGAACGATCCGCATCGTGGTCACTGCGCTGGGTGCCGTCGGTCTGGCCGGGTACTTCGCCTACATGGGTGGTCACGAATTCGGACTCGGCATCGGCTCCATGGAACGCGTCGCCACTTACTCCCTTCTGGTGGGCGTTCTGATCCTCTCGGTCTCGCAGTTCAACGCGACGCGAGTGCCGAAAACCCGCGACGAGTCCGCGTGAGCCGTCACTCCGCATCGGGCGGGGAGTCCGGCACAGGGACCGTCGAGGTCTCGCGGCTCCCCGGCTCCGGTCTGCTCGTCGAGCGTCCGCGCCGCCGTTGGCCGTCGGTGCTGGCATTTCTCGTGGTGTTGGGACTGGTCGTCACCGGCACCGTGTACGGAATTGCGCATCGCTCGGACGGATCCGAGTCCGATGGTCGATCCACGGCCGAGGGCGGCGTCGACGCCACCTCCACGACGTCGGCGTCGAACACTGCGGCAGCCAAGCCCGGATACACCGTCTACGACGACTTCTCGGGAACGGCGGGCGACGCGTTGGCGGACGACCGATGGAGCCACGACGTCGGTCGGACCGGGTGGGGAAACAACGAGAAGCAGGACTACACCGACTCGACCGAGAACTCCTCCCTCGACGGCCAGGGCCACATGGTCATCAACGCCATGCGCAACGGTGACGGCTACACCTCGGCCCGAGTGACCACCAAGGACAAGTTCGAGTTCACCCACGGCCGCGTCGAGGCTCGGATCGAGATGCCTGCCGGAGCCGGACTGCACCCGGCGTTCTGGATGCTCGGTACCGATCTGGACTCCGTCGGCTGGCCCCTCTCCGGCGAAATCGACATCATGGAGACCCTGAACCAGGCAGACCAGTACCACACCGGAATCCATGCGCCCCAGCCGAATTCGCTCACCAGCCAGAAAGTGGACGCAGGCGGTATTCCACCGGAGCCGCTGTCGGAGGGCTTCCACACCTACTGGGTCGAACGCTCACCGGGCCGCGTGACCACCGGCATCGACGACACCACCTTGGCTACCGTCACCCCGGCCGACCTCGTCGGCGGAGACGACTACTGGGTGTTCGACAAGCCGTTCTTCCTGCTGTTCAACGTCGCCGTTGCCGGCGACTGGCCCGGGCCCACCGACAATTCGACGCCGTTCCCGGCGACCATGGCGGTCGACTGGGTGCGGTATCGCACCGATTGAGACCGCAGTACCTGCCCTATGTGTGTCACCCGAAAGGATCCCCTCCCGTGTTACCTCCCGCGCTCCCCAGACTCCAGTCTCCCGAATGGGACGGTGCCGTGTGGATCGGTGACATCGACCTGGAGCAGGATCTTCCGGAGTCTCTCGCCCTCGACGATTCCGACGGCTATCGGCGTGCCCGGCTGTTGATCCGACGTGGCCTGGACCCGCTCGGCTTCGTCGAACTCGATGTCGTCGACGGCGCGGTCGCGGCAGAAGACGCGCGACGAGCGGCCATGTCGCTCGCGCAGGTTCCGATGCCCGAGGCTCTGCCGGAACCCGGCCGGTCACTGCCCCCGATCACGGTGGTGATCTGCACCCGGGATCGGGTCGATCACCTGAAGGGCGCGCTCGCATCGGTGTCCGCTCTGGAATACCCGGATTTCGAGGTGGTCGTCGTCGACAACGCCTCTCCGACCGATGCGACGCAGCAGTACGTCCACGGTCTGAGCGACGAGCGCATTCGCGTCGTGTCCGAACCGACGGCAGGGCTGTCGAGGGCGAGGAACACGGGTTTGCGTGCGGCGAGAAACACCATCGTCGCGTTCACCGACGACGACGTCGCGGTGGATGCGAAGTGGTTGCAGAGCATCGCGCGCGGTTTCGCACGAGCCGACCGGGTGACGTGCGTGTCCGGGATCGTGCCGAGCGGGGAGATCAGAACCCAGGCGCAGGCGTACTTCGACCGCCGTGTCGGGTGGGCGAGTTCGGTCACGCCTCGGGTCTACGACCTGAAGAACCCCCCGGACGACGTACCGCTGTTCCCGTTCCAAGTCGGCATGTACGGAACCGGGGCCAATTTCGCCGTGGACCGCGGACGGATGTTCGATCTGGGAGGATTCGACGAGGCGTTGGGAGTCGGCTCCCCGACCAACGGCGGTGAGGACCTCGACATGTTCTTTCGAGTACTGATGGCGGGCGACAAGCTGGTGTACGAGCCCGCGGCCATCGTGTGGCACCGGCACCGCGCCGATTCGGAAGCATTGGCGGTGCAGGCCCGCGGTTACGGCCTCGGCCTCGGTGCCTGGCTGTACACCGTCGCCACGAACCGCAGATCTGCGACGCTCGCGGCCACGGTGGCGTTCCGCCGGCTCGGCAGCGCAATTCGGTTGTCGGCCAAGATGAGCAAGGTCGCGTCGCCTCCGGACGATCTCGCAGCCGACCTACCGGACGGCATCGGCCGAATGGAATTGCTGTCCATCGCCAAGGGCCCCGCGGCCATTCGGCGCAGCAGGCGCGAAGGTCGCGAGCGCACTCCGTTGGCGGGGGTGAGCCGTGAGCCGGTCCTCGACTGATTCCGGCCACCGGTCCCTCGGGGACCTGCGGCACAAGCTGTTCGTCCCGTCCGACTGGACCTTCGAATGGCCCGTCGGCACAACCGATACCGCGGCCGGCACGACGCGACACGCGGGCAGTCGACTGCGCTACGCCGACATCGCCGTTCTGGCAGCGGGGTCCGGTCTGGCCTCGATGATCGCGCTGCCCACGCTCGTTCGCGTCGTGCTGCTCACCGTCCTGTTGTTCTTCGGTCCGGGTGCGGCAATTCTGTCGTGGGTTCGCATCCCCCGTACCGCGGTTCCGGCTGCGCTGCCGATTCTGAGCATCTCGGTGGTGACACTGATGGTGTCGGCGGCGATGTGGGGATACCGCTGGTCGCCCCGGATGTGGACGTTGTGGCTGTGTCTGGCCCTGATCGGCTCGTCGGTGCTGTGGTACCGCAAGCACGGTCGTCCCGACCTGCCCGAGTGGATCGTGCACACACGTGCAGTCGTCTCACCGTCGTCACGCGCCGCGGCCTTCGCGTCGACCAAGTTCGTGCTGACCGACCGAGACACACTGCGCCGCAACGTTGCCGGCCTGATTCTCGCATTGGCCTTCTTTCTGTGGCTGCCGATGCTGCCCGGTCTCGAACGAGCGACGTACTCGCAGTTCGGGTTGCTGACCGCCGGCACCGGCCCGGGGCTCGTGCTGTGCATGGTCCTGATCATCGCTGCGTTCCTGATCGCACTGCGGCGGAATCAGCTGCGCACCATGATGGTCGCGGTCGGCCTCGCCATCGTGGTGCAACGATTCACCGTCACACTGATCACGTCCGCACCGATCTACGACTGGACGTACAAGCACGTCGCCGTCACCGAATTCGTCCTCGACCTGAACCGGCTGGCCCCGAGCGGGGTGGACATCTACAGCGAGTGGCCCAGCTTCTTCCTCGTCTCGGCGTGGTTCCAGCACGTCACCGGCTACGACACACTGTCGCTGGCGCACGTGTTCGCGCCGATGATCCACGTGGTGCTCGCCGCGTGCATCTACGGTTTGGCCCGAGTCATGAAGTTCACCGAGCGGGCCGCCGTCACCGCCGCGATGCTCGCCGAGGTCATCAACTGGGTGGGCCAGGACTACTACTCCCCGCAGGCCTGGGCGCTGCTGCTCGCCGTCGGCTTCCTGGCGCTGCTGATGTCCTCGCCGCTGACCCGATCCGCGGCGTTCCTGTCGATCGTTCCGTTCGCAGCGCTGGTGCCGACGCATCAGTTGACTCCGTACTGGTTGATGGCCGTCACCGGGGTACTGCTGGTGACGCGACGAGCCAAGCCGTGGTGGCTGATGATTCCGCTGGGCGTCATCCTGCTGGGGTACCTGTATCCACGGTTGCCGATCGTGGCACCGTACGGGCTCTTCCAGGGGTTCGACCCGGTTCAGAACGCGGCGAGCAACGTCCAGGAAGAGGGCGTGCTGGGCAAACAGATCACGTCCCTGGTCTGCCGGGCGCTGTCCGGCGGGGTGTTCGGCCTGGCGTTCGTCTCGGCGATCTACGCCTGGCGTACCAAGAAGACGTTCTGGGCCCCGATGGTGATGGCATTCGGTTCGATCATGCTGCTCGCCGGGCAGAGCTACGGCGGCGAGGCGATCTTCCGGGTGTACCTCTACGCGATCCCTGGGTGCGTTCTGTTGATCACGCCGATGTTCCTCGCCTTGTTCGACCGTCAGCCGTCCCAGGACCGGCCGTCGCGGGCCCGCAGGCTCACCGCCCGTACCTCGGTCGCGGTCGCCACGGCCGGCGCGATCGGTTCGGCTGTCCTCGGCCTGCAGGCGTACTTCGGACTGTGGCCCATCGTGCTCGAGCATCGCGACCAGATCGACGATGCCCGCGCGGTGGCCGCACAGTCGCCCTCCGGTACCGCCGTCACGATGCTCTACTCCTCGGGCTACCCGGCTCGGTCGACATCGGACTACGGCCGCCTGACCGAGGCCAACGACTACTGGGACGTTCCTCTGTACGCTCTCGGCCCCGAGTACATGCAGGGGTTCCCGACGCCGGAGAAGCTCGGCCAGATCGACTACAACGCGTCGGTCAGCGAAACACCGACATACATGGTGCTGACTCGTCAGTCGCTGGAAGCGATGCACTACTACGGGTTCGTTCCCGACGACGCCGTGAACCGTTTCCGGCAGTGGTTGCGCACCAACTCGGCGTGGTCGGTTCGGTACCAGGATGCCGACACGATCGTCTACCAGTACCGATCTCGGTAACCGGATCACAAACTATGACGAGCGTCTCCAAACAATCTTCCAGTTGGTTTGTTTGCGGCTTGACAATCTCGTCGCATCTTTTAAGCTTGCTATCAGTCAATGGAAACAGGTTCTAACGCTTCACAACAAGCGTCAAGACACTGTCTGTGGATGCGGCGGGGGTCGTTTCACGGAGCTCGGAGACATCTGCCCATCGCACTCGACCCCTGTGGAATGGATATGTTGAATCGTCAGAATCCCCGCGTCAGTGTCGTCATCCCGACGCTCAACGAGGCCGCGAACCTTCGCCATGTCCTCCCCCTGCTCTCCCACGACTACGAGCTCGTGCTCGTCGACGGTGGATCCGTCGACGGCACCATCGATGCCGCTCGCGAGATCCGCGGCGACATCCGCATCATCAAGCAGACCCGCAAGGGCAAGGGCAATGCGCTCGCCTGTGGCTTCGAAGCTGCCACCGGGGACATCATCGTCATGTTCGACGCCGACGGTTCGGCCGATGCTGCCGAGATCCCGCGCTTCGTCGAGGCCTTGATCGCCGGCGCAGACTTCGCCAAGGGCAGCCGGTTCTGCGAAGGCGGCGGCAGCCACGACATCACGCCGTTGCGTCGCGCCGGCAACGGCGGCCTGCACCTGGTGGCGAACACGCTGTTCGGAACCCGCTTCTCCGATCTCTGCTACGGCTACAACGCCTTCTGGCGCGACCTGGTGCCGGTGCTGGATCTGCCCGTCGTCGATCAGCCCGGAGCCGAGGGCATGATGCTCTGGGGCGACGGCTTCGAGATCGAGACCATCATCAACTGCCGCTTCGCCGAGGCTTCGGTTCGCATCGAAGAGGTGCCGAGCGTCGAACTGGCCCGGATCTACGGCCAGAGCAACCTGCGCACCTTCTCCGACGGCTTCCGAGTACTGCGCACGCTGATGACCGAGCGCATGCGGGCTCGCCGCATCAAGCGCAAGTCCATCGTTCGTCCGTTGCGTGAGTCGATCGACGCTCGTACCGACATGGACCTCGAGTTCGAGGCCCTGGAGTCGTACAACGAGGTACTCGAACTGCGCGAGAGGACGGCGTGAGTCTGCCGACTTCCTCGGTCGTCATCTGCGCGTACACGTTGGCTCGGTGGTCCGAACTTCGGACCGCCGTGCGTGCCGTCCTCGATCAGGCCGTACCGGCCGATGAGTTGATCGTCGTCATCGATCACAACGCACAGCTGGCCGAGCGCGCACGCGAGGAGTTCCTGCCGCTGCACGACACCGTGAACGTGGTGGAGAACAACCACCCCCGCGGCTTGTCCGGTGCGCGCAACACCTCTCTGGATCTCGCTACCGGTGACATCGTCGTCTTCCTGGACGACGACGCGTCACCGCGCACCACAGAGTGGCTCGGAGCCATTCTGTCCCATTACTCGGACGATGCCGTGTACGCCGTTGGGGGCTCTGCATACCCGGTATGGCCGGACAAACGTCCGGCCTTCTTACCGGCCGAGGTAGTGGGTGAACCCGGCGAACTCGATTGGGTCGTCGGGTGCACCTACCGCGGGCAGCCAACGGAAACCGCTCAGGTCCGCAACCTCATGGGCGCGAACATGTCGTTCCGCCGCGAACCGGTTGTCGCACTCGGCGGATTCGTCTCCGGCATCGGCCGAATCGGTCGCGTTCCGCTCGGCTGCGAGGAAACGGAACTGTGCATCCGTCTACGCCAGACGCATCCCGATGCACAGATCGTGTTCGATCCATCGATCGTCGTCGATCACACGGTCAGCGCAGACCGCACTCGTCCGCGCTACCTCATCACACGCAGCTACGCCGAGGGCGTCTCGAAGGCAGCAATCGCCCGCTTGATCGGGGCCGAGGACGCCCTGTCCTCGGAGCGGGCCTACACCGCCAAGATCCTGCCTCGCGCAGTCGGTCGCGAAACCAGTGCCGCTGCCCGCGGTAATCCGGTGCGCGCCTGGGGTGCGATGGCCGTGGTGGCAAGCGTCGGCGCGGCCGGAATCGGCTATGCCCGAGGCAAACTCAGCACGAGCCGCTAGCGGCACGTGCGCGGCTTGGGCCATGGACTGAATTCGTAGTCCACTACGAAGTTCTGTTCACGACCGTCGGTGCCACCGAGGCCCGCTCCACGGAGTTCAGCGCACGCACATGCCCACGTGGTGCAGTCGCCCCCACACCGACGAGAGTCAACGTCCGGGGTTCGTTCGGTGCCAGGTGGAACCACGAGTCGGACACCTGGAAATTCTCGATGTCGACACAGACGTGCTGCGCTGCCCACTCGGATCTGACCGTCAATTCCCATGTACCGAAATGCTTTTCGGTGACCTCGGCGGACAAGCCGACAGAGTTCTGACGGGCCTGCCGGCCGACGAGGACGGTGGTTCGCGTCACCTCCACCCCACTGGCGTCCAGGAATGCGGCGGTGACGGCGGAGTATGTTCGACGGCCGAAGCGGTAAGCATGATTGACGTCGGTGAACGTGCCGACGATGGAGTCCACCGTCAGCGCCACCGAGGAATTCGTGCCCACCTTCACCGACTGCTCGAATTCGTGACTGCCCCGAGACGCGTGCAGCACCACTCGAACCGTGCCCGTGCGCGCCGGGCCGTCGTTGGCCACTTCCACCGAGTAACCGTCGAGTCCGTTGTCGGACAACAGTAGGGCCACCGGCGTGCTCGCCCGCGCCAATGCGTAGAAGGGCGCTTTCGGTACACCGGCGCTATCGACTATGCCCCAGCCGGCACCGGGAACCGTATCCCGCAACGTGAGCACCAGGGCACCGGCGCACCCCGAGGACGCCCGACGCCAATGGCCGAATGCTTCCGTGAACGCTTCGACCGTCGCGGCCCTGCCGTAATCGAGGTACAGCTCGGCGTCGTCCCGGCGAATCAGATGAGGATCGACTCCGAAGATGCTGCGTACGTAGTGATCTCGCACGTCCTCGAAATCCCAGGACGAGCCGCGATCGCGTGGAACGGCAGCTTTCCATTCCGGGTGGTGGCCGGCAACTGCGGCGGACCCGAAGAACCTCTCCACCGACGCTCGCTCCGGAGGAACGGCAAAAGCCAGACACTCTGCCGCGAAACGTACACCGGCGGTGCGGATATCGGACAACGGGCGGAGATAGCCGCCGACCCCGAAGTAGTGGGCGATACCGTCGCCCACATGCGTGTGCAATTCCCCCTGCACACCGGACGGGCTCGATGTCACATACGCCACCGCGGGCAGGCGACCGGCCAGAAAGTCGGGAACAACGCTGTCCAGCATCTCCATTCGCTGATCGTCGGCGGCAAGCCCCAGCATCGTCGGTTGCTGCTGCGTCTCGCTTCCCCCACTGACGACCATCAGGGCGGGGTTCGCCGACACAGTATCGGCCAACGCGTCGAGCTCGCGGGTGACCGACGCCGTGAAGGTCTCGTCGGTGGGCGGGTCGACGGTGCCGAACATGAGGTCTTGCCACACCATGATGCCCAGTTCTGCGCACAGCGACCAGAATTCGGGCTGCTCGTACACCAGGGTGCCGACCACCCGCACCATGTTCAGACCCGCGGATCGGAGCTGTTCGAGCGCGGCACGCAGTTCTGCCTCCGAGGACCACAACCGCACCGGATTCAGCGGTGTCCACGTTCCACCTCGGCAGAACACGTCCGCTCCGTTGACCACGAGTTGCGCGCCGCCCGCGGTGCGGTCCAGCTCCACCGTACGAAACCCGACAACCCCCATGCGATGAACGGTGCCGTCGATCTCGAGCGCCACCCGGTACATTCGCGGTCCGCCGTGCGTGTGCGGCCACCAGAGTTCGACATCCGGCAATGTCAGAGTCGAATCGATGTGCTCGACCGTGCCGAGCTCGACTGTGTGAACCGAGGACATGGTGTCGTCGATCACGATTCGCACGTCTCGTGGCGAATCCAGCTCGGCGCGCAGAACCACGATGCCGTCGGTGCCGGACACAGCCGTCGACAATTCGATGCGACGGACGTCGGGAATCGGCGTCATCGACACCGGACGCCATGGTCCGACGGCGATCGGAAGGGGCCCGTACACGGGTGCCCGGCCGAGCATCGTCGTGCGCTCGTGCCGAAGCCCTTGCGCTGCAATCAACGACGATCGCCATCGACCGCGTGGCCGTCGGGACTTCAGTTGCGCAGCAAGCGATTCGACGTGCAGGGCAATACGAACTGTGGGGCCGCATTCGGTCAGATCGACGATCTCGGGAACGAACATCGACGTCACCGTTCGGCGGTGGCTGCCGTCGATCCAGATCTGGGCACGAGTTGCGATGCCGCCGAACGTCACTCGCACCCGACGGTGGTCGGCGGTGGAGACCTCCGCGACGAACCACCAGTCGTGATCGTCCGGGTTCACTCCGGAAAGCGACGCGCCGAGGGCCGACGCCACCGTTCCTGGCACCTCCGCATCGATCCACTCCAGATCGGCGGGTAGATCACCGGGGTCGAGAACGGAGCCGGCGTCGGTTCTGGCCAGCTGCCACCGAGCGCCGTCGAGCAGATCGATCACGTGCCCACTGCGCCTGCAACGAGATCCATGGCTGCCGCCCAGTTCTTGCTCATCTCGATCAGCGGCTCGTCGAGCACGACGTCTCGGCCACGTGCGGCGCGTGCCATTCGGAATTGCACGGCTTTGGCACCGGAGGCGGCATCGCGGAAGTGTGGTGCTGCCGCGGCAGCACCGGGCGCGCCGCGGCCGTCGAGGTATTCGACGTAATTCGCCGCGAGCTCCGCGGTGGCTCCGAATTGGCGGAGCAGTCCGAACGACCACAGGTGGAATGCGTCGGGCCCGGCGGTTTGGACGAGCGGAATGTCGGCCACGATGCGCCGAGCAAGCGCGTCGACCGGGTTTCCCGGTGCCCGCCGTGCCAGGTGCGCGCGAGCGACGTCGAGGTCTCGATCACCGAATCCGGCATCGAGTACCGCAGAGTCCACGCGGATCTGCTCGACGTAGGGCAGCAACACCTCGGCATGCGGTTCGGGAGCGAGGTTGAAGATCCCGTCGAAGTCGGCCCCGGTGAGATCGAAGTACCCGCGATTGTGGAAGTACCCCATCACCTTGTCCTCGCGGTTGACGAGGTTCGGCACGATGGTGGTCTTGGTGTGTTGGTTTCGGTAGCTGGTGCCTGCGGTGTCGGGCAGCCAGAAGCCGTCGACTTCGACGGTAACGTGGATGCCGTCGTTCAGACCCTCGACCACATGCTCGAGCACGGGCCGCCACACGTTCATCTCAGCCACGTCGATGCCGTAGAGGGTGCGCAGGTCCTCGGGCATGATCTTCACGAAGTCCCATTGCCTGCCGTCGCACCCGGCGCTGAGCACGAACGCCAGAGCGGGAGTGGGATCCGCGCCGAGAGAGTGCAGAACCTCTATCCAGAGATCGACGTAACAGTTGGTTTCGGTCCAGATGCGGTCGTGGTTGTGAATCGGGTGCGGTCGGTACGTGATGGGGTCCAGCTCGAGGACCCGTAATCCGGTTCCGAGCCTGTCCAGCACTGCATCGTTCGACATGAAGCCTCTCCTACCGGATCGAATGTCGGACGGTCCCCGAGCCGCATTTGTCCGTATTGCCTGTATCCAGGCCTCTAATCCTATCGACTGGATTTATTATTCGCACAGGATCGGACGGTAAGATTGTTTTTGTCCGGCGAACTATTTTCTGGGCCACCATCTCGACAGAAGCGGTATCGGACCCCGAAAACGAGGGCAGTCACACAGCGAACAGTTGGTTCCACGCCGGTAATGCCGGTGCGCAGCTTGTTCGTGATGGCACTTGCATATCGGCTCTGAGCTGGGCACATGCCGAGTGTAGACAACACCAGACACATCCATGCCCAACTCGGGCACGCAACAGGAGGTACCGCGGCGATGCGCCGTTTCATTCGCACCGCAGCGCAGGTCGTCGGCTGGGCTCTGGTCGCCGTGACCCTCGGAATGTTCGTCATCCGGCAAGTCGGAGTGACCGAGATCTCCTTCGTGGCGCTGGTAGTCGGAGCTCCGTATCTGGGCGTGGCCTCCCTCGCCGCAGTGATCCTCTTCGCCGCTGCCCGCGCCCGCGTCGGGTCGGCAGTCGCTGTGCTGCTCACCATCGCTGTCGTCGGAGTGCAGGTGCCGATGTTCCTGGCCGACGGGCCGGACAACTCCGGCCCCGAGCTGTCCCTGTTGACCGTCAACGTCGCGCATGGGGACGCCGACGCTGCAGCCATCGTCGACGCCGTCCGTGACCACGATGTCGACATCCTCGCCGTCCAGGAACTGACACCCGAGGAAGTGACCGATCTGCAGGCTGCGGGTATCGACCAACTACTCCCGTTCTCCTTCACCGCAGCTCTGCCGGTGGCCGACGGCACCGGCCTGTGGAGCCGCACCCCACTGACCGAGGGCACCCGTCTCGACAACTTCGGCTTCGTGCCGGTACAGGCCCAAACCACCGTCGACGGGCAGGATCTGACTCTCGTCTCGTTCCATGCGATGTCGCCGGCAACACCCAGGCACACCGCCGAATGGGATGCCGACCTGGCCAGGATGCGGTCGATCATGGAGACCTACCAGGACACCGCAATTGTTGCCGGAGACTTCAACGCCACCAACGATCACCGGCAGTTCCGAACGTTGGCGTCGACTCCGTTCTCCGACGCGGCCGACGCAGCGGGCTCGGGCCTGTTCCGCACGTTCCCTTCGGAGCGCCCACTGGCCCGCCTGGATCATGTGGTGACAAGCGATTCCGTTCGTGCCCTGTCGGTCCAGCCGCTCGCGATCCCCGAGAGCGATCACCTGGCGGTTCTCGCCGAGTTGCAGCTGCCCTGATCGCGGCCTGACGCCGAAGCGGGCTAGAAGCGCGGCAGTTGGATGACCGGTGGTGCCGGCAACTGGATCTGCGGAAGCTGAATCTGAGGAAGGCCGGGGATCAGCGGTGCCGGGGCGGGTGCGGGCGCGGGTGCAGCCGGCGGATCGTATTCCGGCTCGGAATAGGTGCGCGCCGGAGCCTGGGCGGCCTCGGTCGTGGGCGGCACCGTGGTAGTGGTGGGTGGCGCCGTGGTGGGCGGAACCGTTGTTCTCGGCGTGGTGGGCACCGCCGTGATCGGAGCGGTCGTTTCCGCTGGAGCGCTCGTCGGCTGTGTCGAACCACCGCCGTACCCGAGAGACAAGCCGAGCGCGGCAACGGCAACGAGACCGCCCGCGACGAGCACCGCGCCGCGGACCTTGCGCTTGGAGTCGGCCGGCTTGTCGGTCGCGGGATCGGGGCTCAACCAATCCGGAGCTCCCGACAACGATGCGGGCTCGGACGACGACTGCCGAACGCCCGGGGCCGGAGTGGGCTGACGCGGCGCGTCCGCAACCGGAGTCGCCAGCAGTGCCGCTCCGCGGGCAGCGACGGATTCCGGATCTGCGGGGGTGATGACAGGAAGGCCGATCCACGCGCTGAGAATCGACTCCACCAGCGGAATACGCGCTCCGCCACCGATGAGGACAAGAGCGTCGACGTGCTTGGGTGACCGCCCGATGACGTCGCGCACCAACCGAGCCGAGTACTCGATCGGAACGGTGACCAGCGACTCGAACGCCTCACGAGAGATCAGAATGACGCCGCCGTCACCGGGCAGGCACACCGCGCCACTGGTCGACAGCTGCTCCTTGGCCACGCGGCACCGCGCGGTGAACTGGCTCAGTTCCTGATTGTCGGCAATGTCGACGCCTTGCTT
Source organism: Rhodococcus sp. WWJCD1 (assembly GCF_002258735.1). Classification (NCBI taxonomy): domain Bacteria; kingdom Bacillati; phylum Actinomycetota; class Actinomycetes; order Mycobacteriales; family Nocardiaceae; genus Rhodococcus; species Rhodococcus sp. WWJCD1. The sequence goes on along the minus strand of NZ_NOXY01000033.1, from coordinate 126,891 downwards.
GGCGAGCTGGTTGTCCGAGATGAGCCGATCGAAGTCGTCCCCACTGATGTCGATGGTGCGCTCGGCCAGCAGCACCTGGCCGGTGCCGCGGTCGATGACGCTTATCGTCAACCCGGAGCTACCGAGGTCGTAGAGCCCGATCGTGCCGAAGTGGCCCAGTTCGCCCGATGCCTCCAGATACTGCAACGCCGCACGCGCCTCGGGCACCAGCCGGTAGTTGTAGAGCCGCTGGCTCGCCATCGCCTGCTGGATCTCACCGAACTGCTGCTGGTCGCGGTACGCCACTCCGGTTGCCTGCACGGGGCCGCCGTCACCCGGTTGCGACAGCACCACCCCGATCGACTCGGCCGCCAACTCCTCGGCGCGATCCCAGTAAGCGTCGACGGTGTCGTGGTGAAAACCCAGACGACCCGAATTCTGCGGGCGCGCGTCAGGGCGAGCCATGCGCACCGCACTGGCTCCCACCGACACACCGAGAACTTCGGTCATTACCCGCCTCTTGTCGATTTCCCCGTGAACACACGCCGAGACCCGATGTCACGAACCAGTCTCGATCCCCCCGAAGGCACACTGTAGCGCGTCCCGCGACTGCGCCCCAGTGGACGCAACATCTCGCGTCGACCACACCATTACAGTTGCCGCATGCGCGTTCTGTTCGTCTGCACCGGGAACATCTGCCGATCTCCGACGGCCGAGCGACTCGCTGCCGCATTCGCCCACGAAGGCGGCTTCGATGTGACTGCGAGCAGCGCCGGAACCCAGGGTTTGACCGGTCACGCCATGGACCCGACGGCGGCGATGGTGCTGACTCAGCTCGGCGGCGATCCGGACGGTTTTGTTGCCCGACGCCTCACCCCGGCGATCGCCGCCGACGCAGACCTGGTCCTGACGATGACGTCCGCCCATCGCGACGCCGTTCTGGCCCTCGCACCGCGGCAGATGCGTCGGACATTCACCCTCCTCGAAGCATCCGGCCTGGCCGCTGCGTCGGGTGCACAGTCGATTGCGGCTCTCGCGGATGCGCGGGCGGTGCATCGGGTCGACACTCTGGACATCGGAGATCCGTACCGCCGTGAGCCCTCGGAGTACGAGCTGGCCGGAGAACTGATCGCGGACGCGTTGCCCACCGTGCTGCGGTTGACGCCGCAATGAACGTCCACCCCTCACCGCTTCGCTCGCTGAGGTAACGTTCTCGCATCATTGCCGACCATCCGGGTTCGGCCACGGCGTTAGGGTCTGTGCATGCGCGACAAGGTCATCGCGTTGGCAGCAGTGGCAAGCGCGGGAGTGGCCATCGCCGTCGGATTGACCATCGGTGCTCTGGGCGGTGCGTTCGACGACACGAGTCAGACGGTGCGTCCACCCGCACTGAAGTCGGACAACCTGAGCTCGGTCGTGTCGTCGCCGAGCTCGACCATCGTCGTCGTGCCTCCGTCCCCCACGTGGCAGGTTGCGGTGCCCACCACGGCTCGTCCCACGACGACCACTCCGGATCGGTCCGAGACGACGACGCGGAGCTCGCGTCGCACGACCGGTGCCGACCGAACGACCACCACGTCCGAGGACGAGTCGGACGACGAGACCACCACCACGGAGTCCGGTTCCGGACGCTAGCTGGTCAACTCGGGGTCGGCAGCGCGGTGGCGTCGCCGATTCGCAACGCAGCCACCAGTTCTCGGTACAGCGAATCGGAGTTCATCAGTTCCTCGTGAGTGCCGCGAGCGCGGACCACTCCGTCCTCCATCACCAGGATCGTGTCGGCATCGAGCACGGTGGACAGCCGGTGCGCGATGGTGACGACGGCGGCTTCCGACGCAATGGCTCGAATCACCTCGTGGATGGCCGCCTCGGTGCGACCGTCGACCTGTGCCGTGGCCTCGTCCAGCAGAAGAATCTCGGGCCGACGAACGATGGCTCGTGCCAACGCGATTCGTTGACGCTGACCGCCGGAGACGGTCGAGCCGATCAGATCGGTGTCCAACCCGTCGTCCAACGCACGAATGGTCGAGTCCAGGTGCACAGACTCGAGTGCCGCCCAGATGTCGGCCTCACTGGCCTCGGGGTGGCTGAACAGCAGGTTGTCTCGGATCGACCCGGGGATCACCGGTGTCTCCTGCTCCACGTAGGACAGTCGGGATCGCACCTCGTCGATGGTCAGGTTGTCGTAGGGCGTGCCACCGAGCCGAATCTCACCGCTCTCGGGCGTGAGGAAACGCAGGATCAACGAGAACACGCTCGTCTTGCCTGCACCGGACGGGCCCACGATCGCCGTGTGTCCACGTGCCGGCACCTCGAGATCGATGCCGTGCACGGCGGGTTCTCGACCGGGCGCGTAGCGTGCTGTGACGCTGCGGAATTCGAGGGCGGGTGAAACCGAGTCGGTTCTCGTCGAGTTCGCTGCGCCTTCCACGCCCACCTCGGTCACCAGATCGTCTATCTGGCGGATACGCGCAGCCGCCGCCATTCCGGCCTGCAGCGCGGTGATGTTGGTGGCCAGGGTCTGGACCGGGCCCATCACTTGAAATGCGTACAGCAGGAACGCAATCAGACTCGACACCGCGAGCGCTCCGGTGCTGACTCGATAGCCGCCGAGACCGAGGATCCCGATGATGGCCAATTGAACACCGCCACCGGCGAACGTCCACGCCAGTGCCGAGATCTTCACCGCTCGCACGCTGTGCTGAGCCGACGTGCGTGCCTCGGAGATCACCCGCTCCGATTCGCGGGTCTCGGCCCTGCTCGACTTGACCGTGCGGATTGCCCGCAGGGTGCCGTCCAGGATTCCACCCAACCGACCCACTGCTTCCTGAGACTGCCGCTGCGCCACGGCAATCGGCGGCATCAGACGCGAGAACAGAACCGCGATCGCGATAATGGCCGTCGCGATCGCACCGAGCAGAACGAGGTCGAGAACTGCCATCAGAATCAGTGCGCCCACCAAGCCCACCACACTGTTCACGATGCCCACCAACGCATTCGACGCCGCCTCACGCAGCAAAACGGTGTCGGAGGTGACTCTGGTGACGAGCTCGCCGGTGGGCCGCGTGCCGAGACTGCCGACAGTGGCTCCGAAGTACTTGCGAACGATGGACTTGCGGGCGTCGAGAACGATGCGTTCGGCCAACACCCCCAGGACGATCCACTGGAAGTACAGCACCACCGACCCCACTACGAGCAAACCGACGAGCAGCAGAATCGGCCAGATCAGTGAGGCATCGGTGCCGAGGCCGTCGAGCACTCCCTTCGCGACCATCGGCGTAGCAAGGGCGGCCCCCGTTCCGACGAGACCGAGGGTCATTCCGAGCGCAAGGGTGCGGCTGTGCGGTCGAACGAACTGCCACAGCACACGAAGGTTGGGGAGAGTTATCTTCTTCTTCTCCGCTGTAGCGATCTGCATGTCGACCATGCCACCAGTGTGCCGGAGGAATCAGGTGCTACGGATCGCATCCCAGATCATGTGAACCGTCGTGCCGTTCTGATCCGAGGTGACCGCCGCGCTGTCGGCCAATGCTCGCATCAGCGGGACTCCGCGCCCGCGATTCGGATCGGAGTTGTGCGACGCCCAATCCCCGCGGTCGACAACCTTCACATCGATCCGACCGTCCGCCACCCACAACACTCGGATATCGAGAGTCCCGCGATCGGCATGATCCCGGTACGCGTGCTCGACGCTGTTCGCTATCGCCTCGTACGTTGCCAACACCACGTCGTAAGCACGATCCGGATCGACGCCCACGCTGTCCAACCACTCACCGAGCTCACGACGAATAGCCGACGCTCGATCAGCGTCGGCAGGCTCGCCGGTGAACAGCAGTTCTTTCATTCGCGTGCCTGCCGTCGAGATCGAACTGTCGGAACGTGAGTCGTCACCTCCGGAGAGTGTCGCCATCATGAGTCCCGTCTACCCAAAAGTTCAGGATCTACCCTTACGAAGTGCAACAAAAGCTTCGTCGACCGTTGCATAGATACCGAACACCTCGTCCAGACCGACCAGAGTGAGTGGACGACCGGTGGCCGGACCCTCTGCGACCACCGCAAACCCGGCCTCGCCGCCGAGTTGCTGATGGGTGGACGCCAACAGCGACATACCGGCGGACGCGAGAAATCCCACGTTGCTGAGATCGATCACCATCGCCGTCGGCGACTTCTCGAGCACGAGAGCAACCGACTCGGACAAGTCGGGAGCGGTCACCAGATCCAGTTCACCGGACACGGCCAGAACCACATCCTGATCACGCCATTCCACGATCACATCGAAGTGCTGGGGCCCGAGGCCCATGTCGTCCACAGTCACACGGCGACTTTACCCTGGTCCACCCTGGCCGACATTCTTCCGATCGGCCGAGTTGCTCGACTCCCATTAGGCTCGCTTCGGTGATCGAGGGACTGCAGGGAACGGACCGCCGTCGATCGATCGGTGAGTACCTCGCGGCCACTGTCGGCGGTGCGGTGGGTGCGGCGATGCGGTACGAGGTGTGGACGTGGCGCTTCACGCCGCGATGGCTGTTGATGAGCACGTTCGGTGTCGATGTGTTCGGCTGCCTCGTCGTCGGAGCCGCCCTGGGTTATCTGTCGGGACGATCGGCCCCGATTGCCCGCGCCGGAGTGTTCGGACTGGCATGCGGGTTCACCACCTTCAGCCTGTACGCGCTCCAGGCGGTGACGCACCGCGGTGCCTGGAACTCGGTGGTCTACCTCGTGTTGACTCCCGTGATCGCATTGATCGCCATGGCCATCGGCGCAGCTGTAACCAGACCGAGTATCCGATGACGACCATCGTCCTCGTGGCGGTCGGGGGCGGACTGGCAGCACTCCTCCAGTTCGTGTTCTCGTTCGCGATCACGTCTCGCCGCCGGTTGTCCGCGCTGAATCTCATGGCATGCGCAGCGCTGGGGCTGGTGTTCGCGATCGATCCACCGGACGCTCTCAGGTCTGTGGTCGGCGTCGGCTTCCTGGCCTCGGTGGCTCCGATGGCGGCACTGGCATCGGTCACGATCGGACTCGCCCGACGGCGGCGGTACCGGAGCGCGGCAACCTTCTTCGCCGCGAATGTCGTGGGAGGTATCGCTGCGGCGATGTTCGGATTCCTGGCCTGGAAGTCGGGCGTCACGCTCTACTACAAGATCGTCTGAGCCCCATCGGGGTCAGTCGCCCGCCGAGTCCTGGCACGACCCCTGCACGCCGGCCTTGACGAACCCCGCAATTTGGTAGAGGTACGTGAACTCCCATTCGACGAGGGAGAAGTCGTAGGCGCGTGGCGTCGGACGCATCGTGACGGTGCCGTCGAAGCACTGGTCGAAGATGTACCGGGCGCGGGGTAGGTGGTAGCGCCACGTGACGACGATGACGTGGTTCCACCCGCGCTCGCGGGCGAGCTCCTCGGTGAACATCGCCTCTCCGCGCGTGGTCGACGGAGTCGGCGGAATACACAGCACCTCGAACTCGGCCGTGGACGCCGCGCAGGCCTTCTTCATGGTGGGGTCGCTGGATCCGTACGGGTCGGAGAGCACCACCGTCTTCGCCAGACCCTGCTGGGCGAGAGAAATGCCGTAGGCCTCGCGGCCGTCGTGCTCGCCGCCGAGTACCACGATGGCATCGGCGGTGGTCAGCGGATCGACGCGGGCTTTGGTGAACGCGACGTATCCGCCCACGCCCACCAGCGACACCAATACAACCGGGATCGCGAAGGCGAGAAGCAGCAACAAGCGTCCACGGAACACCTCACCAGGTTAAGGAAGGTGTTCCGTGTACGCGCGGTCAGAGACTCGAATCACTCACTCGGCTGCGGGACGGTCACGTTGCAATCGGTGACCTCGGGGTTGACCCCGAAGTAGTTGAGCGGTCCCGCGACAACGGTCAGGGCGATGGTGCCCGCGCCCGCGCAGTTGTCGGGTGCGCTCTCGAAATCTCCACGCTGGTACGACGCGAATGCGCCGATGATCAGCCAGACGAGAACGATCAACGTTACGAACCTCATGGTGCCCCCTTAGGCGGTCAGCCGCCGTTCGGCTGTCGAGAGTTACGTATGTCCGATTGTCGCAGTCCTCAAACCGCAGTCATTCGTTCTGTCTGGACAGTGTCTGCGACAGATAGTCACTCAATGCCTGTTCCTGGACGCGATCGAGGGCGCGAGCCAGCTCTGCCTGCGCAGATTTCATCGCCAGGCTACGCATCTTCTCGAACATCTCGGTCGTCTCGGCCACCTCCCCGGACTTGGGAAGCCAACCCGGACCGTGTCTCGCGGCCAGATGGTCGGTCACACTCCCCACCATCGACTCCGCGATGGCGTTCATCTTCGACGCGGTCCGCTCGTGCTGGTCCAGCAGCTGTTCGAGAGTGAAGCCGTACTGGCTCAGATCGACGAACACCTCGAGGAGAGTGGGGTCGAGGATCTCGGCCTGATCCCCGTCGATCCTGATCAGTTTCGCGTCGATCAGTCGGGCAACGATCTCGTCGTTGTCCTCACCGAGAAACTGCGCAATCAGTTCGACGGGAATGATCGTGGTCTCGGCCGACGACCACTTGCGAGTCACGATTTCCTGCAGGCCCAGGATTTCTTCCAGGTCCTTGCCCTGCTCCCAGCCAGCGAGAAAATCGGCAATGTGCGCCGAGGTGAAACCCCGCTGGAGCAGCGAGTCGATGACCTTGAGCCGCGTCAGGTGATCGTCACCGTAGATACCGACTCGTCCTCGGAGCGTGGGCGGCGGCAGTAGTCCACGTTCCTGGTACGCCCGCACGTTGCGAGTGGTCGTCTTGGCCTCTCGAGCCAAGTCGTCGATTCGATATTCCACCGAGCTCCCTACCTCCGCCGCGCGTCGACCCACAGGATATACGTCGACCACGCGGCGGAAGGGGAAGCCGGATCCGAACGTCATCGCAGCGGAAGCGTGCTCTCGTGCAATGCGTTCACTTGGTGTGCGACGGTTTCGACCAGATCGAGTGCACCCAGTTTGGCGTCGAGCAGGGTGAGCACCTCTTGCACCCTCGCCAATGTCACCGCCACTTCTTCGAGAGTTCCATCGACACGGCCGAGCACTACGTCGACGTTACCGAGTGCCTTGTCGGCCCGGCCGATCAAGTCGGCCGGATTCTTGGGGAGAAATCCCATGGTCGCTTCTTTCGTGCGATTCAGGAGTGGGCGACGGCCCGTGCCGGTTCCCGCGGCAGGTCGACCCGGCGCGGAACCATGGTGAAGTCGCCCTGTTCGACACCTCTGAGTTGGTTGACGTACTGGGTGGCGAATCCGGGGAACATGGTGGCGTTGAAGCCGTCCTCGGTGAGATACCAACTGCTGCAACCGGAATTCCAGGTCGTCTTGGCCAGTTTGCGCTGCATCTCCTCGTTGTACGCATCCTGAACGTCCTGGCGCACATCGGCGCTGTGCAGATCTCCCTCGAGCACCAGGGAGATCGCCTCGACGATGTAATCGATCTGAGCCTCCATGTACACCAGTGCAGAGCTGTGTCCAGGCCCGGAGTTGGGACCGAAGGTGAAGTACATGTTCGGGTAGCCCGAGACCGCAATACTCTTGTACGCCTTGGCCCCTGCGCTCCATTCGTCGGCCAGCACGCGGCTGTCGCGTCCGGTGATCGGAATGGGGGTCCCGGTGTTGGACACGTCGAACCCCGTCGCGAAGACGATGGCATCGAACTGATGCTCGACGCCTTCCACGGTCCGAATGCCCTTGGGCGAGAGCGTCGCAATCGGCCAGGTCACCAACGTGCAGTTCGGCTTCTGCAGTGCCGGGTAGTAGTCGCTGGTCATCAGCAGTCGCTTACAGCCGGCCCGGAACCGGGGTGTCAGCTGTCGCCGCAGCCACGGATCGCGAACCTGACGACGCAGATGGGCGCGCCCGACCAATTCGACGATGCGTGTCAACGGGGTCTTCCACACGACACCGAGGGCAACGGACTCGTGGCCCCAGAACCACAGCGAACGCGCCAGGGTCTGAGTCTGTGGGAACCGTGCATACCGACGCTTGGTGCCGGCCTGCACCTTTCGGTTCATTCGGGGCAGCGTCCAACCCGGCGTGCGCTGGAACACCTTGACCGTGTCGGCGATCTTCACCAGTTCGGGAACGATCTGCACCGCGCTAGCCCCGGTTCCGACGACGGCGATCTTCTTGCCCTCGAAGTCGTAGTCATGGTCCCACCGAGCACTGTGGATCTTGCGCCCTTCGTAAGTGTCGATCCCGCGAATGTTCGGCAGGCTGGCATTGGCCAGTGGACCCGACGCCATCACCACCGCGCGCGCCCGAACATCGGCGCGCCCGTCGATGCTCAGGTGCCAATGCCCGGAATCCTCGTTCCAGATGATGTCGACTACGTTGTGTCCGAATCGAATACGCGACTCTATGTCGAACTCACCCACCATCGTGTGGATGTAGTCGAGTATCTCACCGCTACCGGAGTACGTGTGCGACCAGTTCGGATTGGGGGCAAAACTGTACGAGTACAACCTGGACGGTATGTCGCAGGCTGCGCCAGGATAGGTGTTGTCGCGCCAGGTTCCGCCGACTGCGCTGCCGCGTTCGAGAATGGCGAAATTCTCGATTCCGCTGTTGCGCAGCCTGATAGCGGCACCGATTCCAGCGAATCCTGCACCGACGATCACGGCATCGAGTACACCCTCGCGCACGTCGAACTCGCTCATGCGACGGGCTCGTAGGTCAGTTCCTTGGCCCAGGTGGGCTCGGAATTGAGTGTCTTGGCCGGGTACCGGCCAGTCAATTTCACCAGCCCGTCCGCAAGGCGGTGATATGGGTGCTTGCGGTTGATCACAATGCTGCCGTGCCACTGCACGATTCGATACATCGGTACCCGTAGCGCTTTCGGGCTACGCTCACCGACACTGCGGAAGCGCTTCATCGCGGTGTACAGGCGCTCCTCGTCGACACCCATCTCCACGATGTTGTCACGCATCTTGTTCAGCAGCGGGATGTACCGCAGTGTGCCGACGATGAGGGCCGGGTTCATCCAGGCACCGACGGTGTCGACCAGGATCTTGCGCATCCGGGAATGGCCGAGCAGCTCGATCACTGCGAAATCGACGGCGAGATGGCGTGATTCGTCGGAGTTGATCTTCTTGAACACGGCCTGACACACCGGGTCGTCGATCTCGTCCATGATGAACTTCACCAGCGCACCGTCCAACGCGACCTCGAGCATCGGAATGACGGTGCCCAGTACGGCCAGGGACAGCCCGTCCGAGTGCTTGTCCAGCCAGTCGATCACGAGCTTGACGTTGATGTTCGGCTCGGGCATCTGATCGCCGTCGAGCATTCCCCAGCGCCGCATGAGAGCGAGCTCGGCGTTGGCGTGCTTCTGCTCCTCGGCGTGGAAGTAGCGATAGATCTCTGCCAGCGTCTCGTTCGGAGCCTTGAGCGCCATCGCTGCGAATCCGCGAGCACCCACGTTCTCGATCCACATCAGATCGGACATGAAGGGCTTGAGCTTGGCGTGCAGCTCGGGGCTGATGGTCTCGGCTCCCGGGCCGTCCCAATCGATGTCCGCCAATGCCCACTGACGGTCCTTGATCTTGGTCAACATGTCTTCGAAATCCATTGCCATGTCAGGCTCCTGTGGTTGTCGAGGTAAGGGATTCGTTCTTCGCCGGCTCCTGCTCGGCGGGCATCACACGATTGAGCAATCCGAGAAAGCGCACGTACACCGCGGGCAGCAGTCTCTTGAATCGCCAGACGGCCTTGGCGTCGAGCTGGGGCACGACGTAGAGCCGGCCCCGGTCGAAGGCGTCGAGCGTTCGGGCAGCGATCTTGTCCGGAGAGCGTCCGGTCCAGCGCATCGCGAACTCGGCCAGCCGGGACGAGCTCGCGGTGATCCGGCCGTCGACGGCAACGTTGGTCTTGACGAACGTGGGGCACAGCACCGATACCCGCACACCGGTACCCGACAGTTCCGCCGCCATCGTTTCCGACAGGCTCATCACTGCGGCCTTGCCGACGTTGTACGGACCCATCAGCGGTGCGGCAGCAAAGCCGGCAGCGGAGGCGACGTTGATGATTCCGCCCTCACCGGCGGCTCGAAGCGCAGGAGTGAACGCCTCACAGCCGTGGATCACGCCCCACAGGTTGATCCCCAGGGCCCAGTTCCAGTCCTCGAAGCCGATGTCTCCGACAGGCTTTCCGCCGATGCCGACACCTGCGTTGTTGATGAGCACCGTGGTGGGTCCGTCGAATTCGATGCCGGCACGAAGCGCCAGTTCCTCGACGTTCTCGCGTACCGACACATCGCACTCGACGGCGTATCCGGTGCCGCCGAGGGCGTTCACCATCGTTACCGTCTCCTGCGCGCGCGGCAACGAGATATCAGCGCACATCACGACGCCTCCGCGTCGGGCCAGTTCGAGTGCGAACGCCCGGCCGATACCGCTGCCCGCGCCGGTCACTACCGCTCTCGACCCGTACGAGGGCTTTCCGGTCTTGCTTCTCATCGACTTACCTGTTCCTTCGAATCATGTTGCACTACTTGGTTGTCGAGTGTGCGGGTGCTGAACTCGGCTGCACGCTCGAGCGCGTGAGCGGCCTCGGGGATCAGCCGCGGGAGAGCTTGGAACACGTGCATCTGGTCGGGCCAGATCTCGAGTTCACTCCGTCCGCCTCCCGCCTCGATCATGGCGTGCAGGTGCCGAGCGTCGCCTCGCAACATCTCGGCTCCACCCACCTGGATCAGGGTGGGTGGAAAGTTGCGCACGAGTGCGAGATCGAGCCGCAGACGCGGGAGATTCGCATCGTGGCCGTCGGTGTACAGCGCCACGAGTCCTCGCGCTGCCTTCGCTGAAATCATCGGGTCCTTGCGCGTGCGCTCCATCCGCGCCGAGAGCTCGAAGTCGAGATCGATCAACGGTGAGAACAGCACCATCGCTCCCGGTTGCGGGGTCCCGGTTCGGTCGTTCTCGATGATCAGGTCGGCAGCCAGGTGTCCGCCGGCGGAGTCCCCGGCGATGACGATGTTCGCTGCGTCGTACCCCTGGCCCAGTAACCAGCGGTACGCGGCTTCGAGGTCGTCGGCCGCGGCTGGAAAGGGGTGCTCGGGGGCCAGTCGGTAGTCCACCGTGAACACCGGCAGGCCCGTGGACCTGGACAATCGTGCGGTCAGACCACGATGTGTACGCGCCGAGCAGATGACATATGCGCTGCCGTGGATGTAGAGAATCACGCGTGGCCCCGGAGTCAGTCCGGGCGCACGCACCCACTCGCCACGAACCGGGCCGTCGGCCACGAGGTCCACTCTCGTGCCCTTGGGGACGGGACCGAACAGGTTCATCGAGGTAGCGACCAGGCGCCGGGAGAACTCGATGCCGCTGCGGGACGTCGGGAGCAGGTTCGTCATCGGGCGCAGAGTCAGCCGAGTCATCAAGGCAGCCAGACGGGTTCGCCGGGACCCGGCGCTGAATGCACCGTTCGGCAGATGGTCGTCGCGAGTGGTCGAAGTCACGTCATCACCTTCACTCGCTATTCGCCATTTGTCAATGGTCTATTAATTAGTGGTCCAGTGTGCAAGAGTGACGACCGACACAGACAACCAGGCGTAAGGAGGGAGTACGTGACGATGTTCAGGAGCGCAGCACCGGCAGACCTCGATGCGTCTGCCATCGGTCACGAGGACAGGATCTTCGAGTTGGAGATCGCCGAGGTGACCCATGAAACCGAGGATGCGATCTCACTCGGCTTTGAGATCCCCGAGCACCGAGAAGCACACTTTCGGTACGAGCCGGGGCAATTCCTCACCCTCGAGATTCCGTGCACCGACGGCGGCACGGTGGCCCGCTGCTACTCGTTCTCCAGCTCCCCGGTCCGCGACCGGTACCCCACCGTGACCGTGAAACGAATCCCGGACGGGTTGGCGTCACACTGGTTGCACAACAACGCCGTTCGCGGAATGCGGCTGAAGGCACTCAAGCCGTCGGGCATGTTCGGACCCGAGAACTGGGACGTCGACTTCGTCCTCATTGCAGCCGGCAGCGGGATCACCCCGATGATGTCGATCATCAAGACTGCCCTGTTGCGGCACGAGAACCGGATCACTCTCGTCTACGCCAACCAGAACCGCGACTCGGTGATTTTCGCGGACCAACTCTCCGAATTGCAGTCTCGCTTTCCCGATCGACTCGACGTGCACCACTGGTACGCGTCGGATTCGGGGTTGCCCACCGCGGCGGGACTGGCCACGTTGGACGCGGCCGTTCCAGCAGAATGCGAGGCCTTCCTCTGCGGCCCGCCGCAGTACATGAACGTCGCCGAGGAGTGGCTCGCCCGCACCGGCCCGACGGCGCACAGAACACATCGAGAGGTGTTCTCCTCCTTCGACTCCAATCCGTTCCAGGCCGGCGACGTGACGATGTCCGACGAATCGGGTGCGAACTCCGTCACCGCTCAGGTCGAGATCGACGGCATCGAGACCGAGTTCGCGTGGAATGCGGATACCAAGCTGCTCGATCGGCTTCTCGAGCTCGGTCTCGACCCGCCGTACGTGTGCCGCGAAGGAACCTGCGGCGGATGTGCTTACACGCTCACCGAGGGCACTGTGATCATGCTCGCCAACGAGACGCTCGACGAGCACGAACTGCAGCACGGAGTCCGATTGGCATGCCAGTCCGTGCCCGATTCCACGAGCGTTCGTGCGGTGTTCGACCGCTGATGCCCAACGCGATGGGCCGCACGGCCTCTAAGTATCTTCGGCAGCACCCCGCTGTTGCGATCTCCACTTTCGGCCGCCAGATGGGAATGGGCGTCCGAGCGGGTAGATCGCTGACCTCGGACATCGTCCACCGGACGTTCCCGTTCACCGAGTTCATCCGCCAATGCGCCTTCATGGCAAGCACGTCCGTCGTTCCGACCTTGCTGGTGGCAATTCCTTTCGGCGTGATCGTCTCGGTCCAGGTCGGTGCCATTGCAGGACAGGTAGGTGCCACGTCGTTCGCTGGGGCCGCGAACGGTCTCGGCATCATTCGTCAGGGTGCGCCGTTGGTGACCGCATTGCTCATGGCAGGAGCCGTCGGGTCAGCGGTGTGTGCCGACTTGGGTTCTCGCACGATCAGAGACGAGATCGACGCGATGAAGGTCATGGCGATCTCGCCGCTGCAACGATTGGTGGTGCCACGGTTGGCCGCAGCAATGTTGGTCAGCGTATTGCTGTGCGGCAGCGTCTGCTTCGTCGGATTCATCACCGGCTACATGTTCAATGTCTTCGTCCAATCAGGTACACCGGGTAGCTATCTGGGCACCTTCGCGGCCTTCGCCACCATCGGTGATCTGGTGCTGGCTCTGATCAAGTCCGTCGTGTTCGGCGCAATCGTGGCAATAGTGGCCTGCGACAAGGGATTGACCACCAGGGGCGGACCGGGCGGTGTGGCCAATTCGGTCAATGCGGCCGTGGTGAGTTCTGTGATCTTGCTCTTCGCGGTCAACGTTCTGTTCACCCAGCTGTACACCATCGTGTTTCCGGCCCGGTTGATCTGACATGGCCACCCGATACACACCGCCGATACTGCGACCCCTCGTCACGACGGCGACGACGATGGCGGCCGGACCGACACACGCCCTGGCCACACTGGGCCACCAAGCGACGTTCCTCGGCCGATCCGTGGGCTCGATGCCCTACACGCTGCGGCGATATCGACCCGAGCTGTGGCGTCTGCTATCGGATGTGAGCTGGGGAAACGGTGCCATTGTCGTCGGCGGCGGCACTATCGGCGTGATCGTTCTCCTCGGTGCCTTCGCCGGAGCCACCGTCGGTATCGAGGGCTACACCGCATTGAACCTTCTCGGCATGGGCCCGTTGACCGGGGCAGTGTCCGCGTTCGGCACCACCCGCGAACTGGCACCCCTGATCGCCGCGATCGGCTTCGCCGCTCAGGCCGGTTGTCGATTCACCGCACAGCTCGGTTCGATGCGCATCGGTGAGGAGATCGACGCGCTCGAGTCACTCGCGATCGACCCTCTGGCCTATCTGGTCAGTACCCGCATGATGGCTGCGGTGATCGCGATTCTGCCGCTCTACGTCCTCGGCCTCAGCGCGAGTTACCTGACCGCCCAGATCGTGGTCGGAGTGCAGAGCGGCCAATCGGCCGGCACGTACCTGCACTATTTCCATTCGTTCCTCTCGGTCCAGGACGTCCTGTACTCGGTGACCAAAGCTGTTGTCTTCGTTCTTCTCACGACGATCATCCAGTGCTACTACGGGTACTACGCGACCGGCGGTCCCGAGGGTGTCGGGGTGGCGGCGGGCAAGGCCATTCGCACCAGCATCATCGTCGTCATCTTCGTCAATACCTTGATGACCCTTGCGATGTGGGGATCCGATCCCGGCATCAGGATCTCGGGATAGGGCGGCGAATGTTCGACGTGGGAGGACGGGCACCATCGATGTCCACGCTGGTTTTTCGGGGCGTGTGTGTGTTCCTGGTGTTCAGCGTGATCGCCGGGCTTCTGCTGGCGCGCTACACGGGCATATGGCGAAACACCGTCGACGTCGTCGCGTCGATGCCCTCACTCGGTGACGGTCTGCCGCAGAACGCAGACGTCAAGTTCCGCGGAGTTCTGGTCGGCGCGGTTGCCGGGGTGGACAGTGATCCGACAGGCTCGAGCACAGTGGAGATTCGATTGAATCCCGCACGTGCCGAGACGATCCCGAACACCGTCACCGCGCGGGTGGTGCCCAGCAACATCTTCGCCGTTTCCTCGATCGAGTTGGTGGACACCGGCGGCGCAAGCAGTATCCAGGCGGGCGCAACCATTGCGGGCGACTCCTCACGAGAAACACTGGAGCTGCAGACCGCGATGACGAGTCTGCGCAACGTGCTGACCGCGATCGACCCCGAGAAGTCGAGTTCGGTGCTGTCCACGCTCGCCGACGCTCTGGACGGCCGCGGTGAATCGATCGGCTCGACCATCTCGACAGCCAGCGAGTACCTGACCACACTCCGAGCCGAAATGCCGGATCTCACGTCCGATATCGATCTGCTCGACACCTCGATCGGCAGCCTGAGCAGAACGGCACCACAGTTGTTGGACACGTTGGAAAGTTCGCTGATTCCCGCTGCAACCATTGCGGAGAAGCGTGATCAGCTGACGCAATTCCTGGCCAGCGCGGCAGGTGCAACGTCGAGTCTCGACGCGGCGCTGGCCCCGAACCTGTCCGGGGCGATCGGGCTGGTTCGAGACCTGAATCCGGTGATGGGAGCTCTGGCCGTCAACGGAGACGACCTTCCTGCCGGTGTGCGTGCGTTCGGAAAGACCCTGGAGGGCTTCAACCGCGCGTTCACCGGCCCCAACGGCCGCTTGATCTGGTCGATCGACATCACCGCCACTCCCTTCACTCCGTACTCCAGGGAAGACTGCCCCCGATACGGCGACATGGCAGGAGCCAGTTGCACCACTGCGCCGTCGTCTCCACCCTCGGGCGACGACACGCCGGGCGGCACGGGTGTTTCGGCGGAGGGAATCTCGTACTCGCCGGGCAACATCGGATCCGTCGGCAGCGACGAGGAGAAGGCCGCAATCGGAGATGTGATGGGTAGACCGGCCGACGCCACCTCGGTCATCCTGCTCGGACCATTGCTGCGCGGGCAGACCATCGCGATCGACAACGCCGACCAAGTCGGTGCACCATGAAGTCGATTCGCAGACCACTCATCGGGTTCAGCATCTTCATGGTGTTGGCCATCGCGGTGACGACGTTGATCTGGACCACGCTCGGCCGTTCGGTCGCAGGAGACACCGAGACCTATTCGGCTCTGTTCGAGGATGCATCCGGACTGCAGAGCGGCGACGACGTCCGGATCGCCGGCGTGCGGGTGGGGAAAGTGGAGGACGTATCGCTCGACGGCCGTATGGCACGAGCGCAGTTCGTCCTCGAGCGCGGCCAGACGGTGTACGAGAACACCACAGTCTCGATCAAGTACCAGAACTTGATCGGCCAGCGTTACCTGGCACTCGACACCGCCGGTCGATCCACCGGGTCGGTCCAGCCCGGTTCGACCATCGGAACCGACCGCACCGAGCCGTCGTTCGATGTCTCGGCTCTACTCAACGGCTTTCAACCGCTGTTCAGCGTGCTCGATCCCCAGCAGGTCAACTCGTTGTCCGAGTCCATCGTGCACACCCTGCAGGGAGACGGTGTCTCGATCAGCTCTCTGGTGGTTCAAAGCACCTCGTTGGCAGCAGAATTCGCGGACAAGGACGAGATACTCGGTCTCATCGTGACCAACCTGGGTGAGGTGTTGGCAGACGTTGCCGATCGAGGTGACGACACCGCGGCCCTGATCGAGTCCACGCAGAGATTGATGACCGATCTCAACGCGCAGGCGCAGCCGCTGGCCACCGCCGTCCGCACGATCGGAGACACCGCCGGTCCTGTCGCCGAGATGGTGGACGAATTGCGGCCCACCCTCGCGGGCACGATCGACCAGCTCGGTGCGACCACCGAACTCGTGAACGGCGACGGTGCGCAGCTGCGCACCTCGATCGGGCTACTCCCCTCCGTACTCGCCTCGTTCTCGCGTATCACCGAGAACGGCAGTTTCATCAACATGTACGTCTGCAACCTGGACGTCAGCTTCGCCGGACTACTTTTTCCACCCGGTGTTTTCAGCCAGGTCGGCGGCAACGCACAGTCGGAGGTCTGCCTCGAATGACATCACTACCGGCCCGCATCCGGGCCTTGGTACCGACGATGCCCCGCGACTTCTGGCGCGGCATCGCTGGCTGCGTGGTACTCGTTCTGCTCTTCGTCGCGGTGATCGGCTACCAGCATGCAGGTATCGGCAACCGCACCGTCGACGTCCTCTTCGCCCAGTCCGCCGGACTCGGAGTCGGTGACGACGTACGCGTCGCCGGGGTATCGGCCGGGAAAGTCGATTCTCTCGAGCTGACGGGCGACCACGTCACGGTCGTACTCGAGGTGGAAGACGACGTGGACCTGGGGGCCGACACGAGAGCCGAAATCAAGCTGTCCACCATTTTGGGGTCGCGTTACATCTCACTGACCCCCGATGGCGACACCCCGTTGGGCGAGCGACCGATCGATCTGTCGCACAGCACAGTTCCCTTCGATCTACAGAAGGCGATCCAGACCGGCACACCGGTGATCGAACAGATCGACGCGGCGGCAGTGCGCGAATCACTGACCACGGTCGCCGATCAACTCGAGGGAACTCCAGAACTGACCGGGCAGGCATTGGACAGCATCTCGGCCCTGTCCAGAGTGATCGCCGACCGTCGCGACCAGATAGCCGCGCTGCTCGAGAACGCCGACCAAGTGACGGCACGATTGTCCGAGAACAGCGCGGCCCTGATATCGCTGCTGGGCCAAGGTGCCGCACTCGCGGGATCGATTGTGGCGCAACGAGGTGCGGTGGCAAATCTGATATCGGCTACCGATGCCCTCACCGCCGAGCTCGGTACCGCGTTGTCCGAGAATCGCGCTGCCATAGATCCATTGATCGGCCAATTGACCGCGCTGAGTCAGGGATTGGCCAACAACGACGATACGCTGCGCCGGGTCTACGAGGGTCTGCCCGTGACGGTCCGGCAGATGACGAACGCCTTCGGCAACGGTCCCTACGCCGATATCGCCACTCCGTGGTCGCTGCTGCCGGACAACTGGTTGTGCTCGGCCCAGGTTGTGCAGGGATGCAGATGAGAATCGGAATTCGTGTTGCTTCGGCCGTATGTGTGGCGGCGGTGTTGTTGTCGAGCGCGGGCTGCGGTGTGCCCCGATCGCTGTCGTCCGTCACCGGTTCGACCATCACCATCACCGCCGATCTGGACAGCGCTGCCGGACTCTACGAGGGAAACGAGGTTGCGGTGTTGGGCATGTCGGTAGGAACGGTCGACAGCATCGAGGCGCAGGGTTCACACGTACGCATCAGCATGACGGTCCACGGGTCGGTGCCACTGCCCGCCGATCTCGACGTGGCGGCGATCTCCACCTCGGTGGTGACCGATAGGCACGTCGAATTGACCCCGCCGTACTCGGGAACCGGGCCACTACTCGAAGACGGCGCGCACGTGCCGTTGGCCCGCACTCACGTACCGGTCGAGATCGACAGGGTGCTTGCCGCGGTGACCGAACTGTCGACCACTCTCGCGGACAGCAGCGACAGCAATCGGCCGATAGCGGACCTGTTGGCGGTGACGAACGATGGCTTGACGGGCAACGGTGCCAAGATCCGGTCCACGCTCGATGATCTGTCCGCGGCGTTGGCGGTCGGGGTGGACAACGAGGACTCGTTGACTCGCCTGATCACCTCGGTCAGCGAACTGACTCGTGTTGCCGCAGAGAATGATACGCAGATTCGTGACTTCTCGACAAATATGGCGCAGTTGATCGGCGAAGCCGGAGATCAGTCGGCCGCTCTCGGAGACACTGTCGCACAGGTCAATCGGCTCACCAGTCAGCTGACGGGACTGATCGATACGAATCGAGACTCTTTCCCGGCGCTGTTCGCCAACTTGCAGACTGCGGTCTCGGGGCTGACCGATCACGGTCGTGAACTGTCCGAGACGATCGATACGGCACCGACCCTGTTCCGCAATCTGGAGAACGCCACCGACCCGGTCTCGAAAGCCCTGCGGGTGCACTTCCTCACCGACAGAACGGTATTCGACACCGAACTGGTCAACCAATTCTGCCAGCGGATCCAACTGAAGTCGGAGGGCTGCAGAACCGGTCGCGTCTACGACTTCGGACCGGACTTCGGAATCTCGGCCGCGCTGCTGGGGCTGAGTCAGCCGTGAAGTATTGGACGATGCCCATTGTCGCCGTCTCGGCCATGCTTCTCGTCGGCTGCAGCACCACACTCGAGGATCTGCCGCTCCCGACACCAGGAGTCGGTGCCGACTCGTACCGCATCGACGCGGTGTTCGCCGATGCGCTGAACCTTCCGCAGCAGGCGAAGGTGAAACTCGGCGGCGTCGACATCGGCCAGGTGCAGGAGATCGACGCCGAGAACTACACCGCGCGTGTGCAGATGGCCATCCGCGCCGGCGTGAACCTTCCGGTCGACGTGCACGCAGAACTGCGACAGGCGACGCCGCTCGGAGACGTCTTCGTCTCTCTGTCGTCGCCCAGCGCGGGCTCCGACAGCCCTCGTTTGCAACCGAATTCGACCATCGATGTCGCCTCCACCTCCGCGGGTGCCAGTGTCGAGGAACTGCTTGCCTCGGCGTCTCTCGTCGTCAACGGCGGCGGTGTGAGCAGACTGCAGACCATCATCGCTGAACTGGACACCGCGATGGCCGGTCGCAGCGCCGATGCGTCGAACATTCTCACCGAGTTGACGGCCACGGTGACCGAGCTGAACGAACGCAGCGATCGGATCGATTCGATGTTGGACCGGACGCAGGAGCTCAGTTCGATCCTGGGTGCCAGAACCGAGGCGATCGATGCGATCGCGCAGCAGTTACCCGAACTCACCCGCACTCTGGCCGACAACAGCAAGGGCATCACCGATGTCATCGCTGCGGCCGGAGGTGCCGCCGACAAACTCGGAACCTTCACCGATGAAACAGGTCCGGCGTTGCGCGAGCTGCTGGTCGGTGCCGAGCAGACGTTCTCGTCCGTTGCGGCGATCGGCGACGACCTCGACGTGGCCATGAAGCAACTCGAGCAGCTCGCACCGAAGCTGACCTCGAACACCAAGGGTAATTCCGTCGCGATCTACGTTCGGCTCTCGTGGCTGAGCCTCGCGGCGCTGAACGATCCGGCCAGCCACTGGCTGGGAGCCAAGGATGGCGAGGACTTCGTCGGTAGCCTCACCGACACGTTGAATCGTGTGTACGGTCGCGTGACCGGACAGGGGCTCACGCCGGCCCCGACCGTCGAGCTGCCCACTCCCACCGGTACGCCGAACAGCGGCGAGGCCGGCCGATGATCCTGCGACGCTGGGTGAATCGACATCGTGTGTTCGTCTCGAACACAGCGCTCGTGCTCGTCCTTCTCGTGGGGGCGGCATACCTGACCATCGGAGCGTTGCGCATCGACCCGTTCGCGAACGACTATCGCGTCACCGTGCGACTCGACGCATCCGGCGGGTTGCAGGCCAACGGAGACGTCTCGGTGCGTGGTCAGCGAATCGGGCGTGTCGTCGCTGTCGACATCACCGCTGACGGGGTCGAGGCCCAGTTGGACATCTCGGCCGGTCACCTCGTTCCGTCCGACGGCACCGTCGTGGTGGCGGCGTTGTCCGCTGCGGGCGAGCAGTACATCGACTTCCGTCCCGATTCCGACAACGGTCCATATCTGGAAGACGGTGCCGTGGTCGACCAGGACCGGACAACCACTCCGGTGCCGTTCGCGACGATGTTGGTGAGCGTCACCGATCTGGTGAGCCAGATCGATCCGGCACAGCTGTCGTCGATCATCGACGAGCTCGATGCTGCGACGGCAGGTGGCCCCGCGCAGCTGCAGGCGATCATCGACGGCGGCGGCGCAATACTGGCCGGTCTGGATTCCGTTCTACCCGAGACGATCACGCTGATTCGTACCGGCCGGACACTGATGAGAACCGTCGGCGACATCGAGCCCGATCTGACTCGCCTCTCGATCGGCGGCACAGCGTTGGCCGATCAGTTGACAGCGTCCGACGCCGAGATCCGCGCTCTGCTCGACGACACACCTGCCCGGCTCGATTCCGCCAGGGCGGTCATCGGCGAGAACCGCGATGCCGGCGGGGATCTGCTGAAGAACCTGGCCCGCATCGCCAGGGCTGCGCGCCTGCACACACCTGCGATCGAGGCGTTGTTCCCGGCGATGTCGGCGGGCGCAGGCGTGTTCGGTCTCGCCAGCCACGACAACCAGCTCAACGTCGTCGCCGACCCCTATCCGAGACCCACCTGCGACTACCTCAATCCGACGGTCTCGCCGTCCATCGCTGCGATGGCTCCGCCGCTGAAGTACATGTACTGCAACAGCACCGACCCGGAGATACAGGTTCGGGGCGCGCAGAACGTTCCTCGTCCGCCCGGTGACAACACCGGAGGACCTCCTGCCGGCGTTACCGGGCAGGAGCGGACGTCGGGCGGCTGACCGGTCTCCCGACTCATCCCAGTCTTCGCAACGAAGGAGCTCACATGACCGACCTGAAGACCGACGAACCGACAACCGACGACGAGGTGGACACGCCCGCCGAGTTGCCCGAGACCGGCGACTCGCCTGCGACTCCCAAGCGCCCACGTCGACGACCGTCAGCGGTGATATCGGCTCTCGCGGTGGCGTTGATCGCGGCGATGGCCGTCGCAGGCGTGTTCGCGTACCAGCTCGAACACCGACGCTCGCTCGACACCTCCCGCGCCGAGGCCGTCGATACCGCTCGGGCCTTCGCGATCACCTTGTTCACCTACAGTGCAGATACGTTCGACACCTACGTCGACGACGTATTATCTGGTGCCACTGGGTCATTGGCTGATACGTTTACCGAGACCAGCAGCGATTTGCAGGCGACTCTGGTGGAGGCCGGTGCCACATCGACGGCGCAGGTCCTCGACATCGCTGCGAAGTCCACGGCCGTCGAGCGGGTGGAAGTGTTGGTGATCATCGATCAGACGGCCTCGAACGCCACGGTCACCGAACCGCGTCAGGCGGTGAATGCAGTGGTCATGACGCTCGAAAAGCAGGAAGACGGTAGGTGGTTGACCAGTGACGTCGCCAATCCCAGCTCCGCGCAGTAATCCGAGCGACGCGTTCTCCCCTGGTCCGTACTCGGACGGCCCGCCTCCCGAAGCCCTCGACATCGAATACCCGGACCTCACTCGTTTCGGACTCGAGGAGTTGGGCCGCGCCGCCTGGATCACCGTGGTCCTCGTTGCGGCCGCTGCCATTGCCGTCATTCGATGGCCGGTGTCCTGGCTCGCCAAACGCCGTCGCTTCACGGTGGCTCTCGCCGAGGGTGTGGTGAAGGGGTTCGAGGCGCTGGGGCCGACGTTCGTCAAACTGGGCCAGTTCATGGCGTCGTCGCCCGGCGTGTTTCCTCCGGTTCTGGCCGACGCATGTCTACGACTGCTCGACGGTGTCCCACCCGTCCCGGCGCACAAGGCTCGCCGCGCGGTCGAGCGCGACCTGGGTGGCAGCGTTGCGGAGCTGTTTCGATCGTTCGACGACGTGCCTCTCTCGGCTGCATCCGTGGCGCAGGTACACGCCTGCGTGCTACCCGACGGCCGCGAGGCGGTGGTGAAGGTGCAACGGCCGGAGATTCGACGACGCATGCGGGTCGATCTTCGGGTCGCCTACACCGGAGCCGCGTTGCTGGAGAGATTCTTCGAGTTCTTCCGTATAGCGAATGCGACGGCTGTCGTCCGCGATCTCAACGACCTGACGGCCCAGGAACTCAACAGCGCAGCAGAAGCGCTGCGCCAGGAGCGTTTTCGCGACAATCTGTACGTGTTCGGGGACAATTCTCACGTGATGGTTCCGGAGATCTTCTGGAGCCATTGCGGACCTCGGGTGATCTGCATGGAGCGAGTTCGCGGCACTCCGGTCGGCCGCATCATGTCGGACGATCTGGCCACGGTCGACTCGGAGCTACAGCTTCGTCGGGGCGTGAAGGTCTGGCTGGAAGCCGTTGTGCTGCACGGTCCGTTCCACGGAGATGTGCACGCGGGCAATCTGTGGGAGCTGGACGACGGACGGGTCGGGTTCCTCGACTTCGGGATCGTCGGTGAATTGCCCGAAGAGTGGCGCGACGTGTTGCGCGAAATGTTCCGTGCATCTCTGTTCGACGGTGATTACACCGAGGCCGCCCGACGCATCCGCATGCTGGGCATCACCGAGGGAACCACATTGGGCGACAAACTGATCGGTCTCCAGTTGCGGAAGCTGTTCGAGCCGGTTCTCGGCCGAGGGGCCGGCCGACTGGATCTGAGCAGGCTGGTCGCGTCGCTCGTCGAGACCGGCAGGCGCTGGGGCGTCGCGACGCCGGAAGAACTGGTCCTGTTCGGCAAGCAACTGGGCTACTTCGAAAGATATTCGGCCACACTGGCTCCCGACTGGATTCTGGGCCGAGACCTCTTCCTCTTCCGAAACATACTGCCGAACGAGGTGGCCGCCGCCGCGCTCTCCCAACACATTGCGCTTCCCGACTAGGCGTCCGTGATGGACCAACCCGAGTGCGACTCGTGACTTATGGGGAGGACGCTCAGCCCTCCGACGTCAACGAGTGAGGTGCCGACGTGAAGGTCGCGGCCGATCCCGCAGCGCGCGCTATTCCCGCGATTCCGCCCCAGACCATCA
The DNA here is from genome assembly GCF_002258735.1 of Rhodococcus sp. WWJCD1. Lineage (NCBI taxonomy): Bacteria > Bacillati > Actinomycetota > Actinomycetes > Mycobacteriales > Nocardiaceae > Rhodococcus > Rhodococcus sp. WWJCD1. The sequence continues at coordinate 103,645 of NZ_NOXY01000033.1, read as the reverse complement.
TGGTGAGGTAGTCGACGAGCTCGTCGGCCGTCATTGTTCGATCGAAGATCCACCAGTGTGACGCCAACCGGACCGCACCGATCATGGCGAAAGCGATGGGTATCGAACCGGCCGTCGAGAATTCGCGCTCTCGAAATCTGTCGGCGATGACGGTCCCCAGCAAGTCTGCGATCAGTTCCTCCGCCACGGTGACGACGTCCTGATTGCCGCCGACGGCATTGTTGGCGTGGACGTAGATGTAGATATCGGGATCGGTGGCGACCGTCGTGACGTAGGCAGCGATCACTGCGCGGGTGAGGTGATATTCGTCGAGGTCCTCGGAGATCGCGTCCCGTATCCGAGGCACCAGCGCGGTCTCGACGTATCGCGCCATTGCGGCGTCGGCCAGACCCTTCTTGTCGGCGAAGTGCTTGTACAGAACAGTCTTCGACACGCTGTTCGCAGCGGCGATGTCGTCCATCCCGATGTTGTAGCCATGTCGACGAATCGCATCGAGGGTGCAGTCGAGTAATTCACGCCGCCGGGTGATCCGGTGATCGCGCCACCGGTCGCTTCGCCCGTCGACCTTGACCGCCACGTTCATGCCGACTGCGATACTGCTCGTGATCCCCTCAGCAGAATCGACGCCACCAGTTCCGGATCGTCCGACATCGGCACGTGCCCGAGCCCTGGATACGTCGTGACCTCCGCCTGCGGGAATGTTCGACGAACCAGGGGTGCCTGATACACCGGCAGAACCCAGTCGCGACGGCCCCATGCGACCGTGACGGGAACACCCTCGTCGACCGGAACACTGAAGCGCGGCACTGCGTTTCCGGCTGCGTCGATCGCCCGGTTGTCGGTGATGCTGAGTGCGTCGATCGTGGCCGTCTCCGCGGGAACTCGCCACGGTTTGGCGTAGAAGACGCCGTTGGCGATCGTGCGTCCGACGATCGAACGCATGATTGTGGGCGCGATCGGACTGATGACTCGCGACAGGGCCCGCAGCAGACGAAACACCAGCAGCGCCCGCGTCTGATCCCAGTGGCCGCGGAAGAAGCCGGCCGGCGAGAGTGCGGTGGCCGAGGCGACCGACCCGCGGGCGGCGAGTTCGAGTGCGAAGTAACCACCCAGCGAATTCCCGGCCACGTGCGGCTTCTCACCATCCACCGCCACGTACTCGAGGAACCGCTCCAGTTCGGCGACGATCCACGGCCCGAGGTCGAACTCTTCGGTGGGGAGCTCCGGCGAATCACCGTGGCCGGGCAGATCCACCGTCACCACTCGCCGGTGCCGGGCCAGTGTCTCCACAACACTGTCCCATGCATGTTGCCGGTGCACGATGCCGTGGATGAGTACCAACGTCGGGCCCTCACCCCGGATCGTGTGCGCAAGGGTCAGTCCATCGATGTCGGAAGTCACTGCATACCAACCTTTCTCGGCCGGATACTGCGCACGTTCGTGACATCGGATCCCACAACACCTGCGTCCGCCGCTCGGCCGAACGTCATCGATTCCGTCAGATCGTCGAAACGTGCGTCGATTCTGTCCAGAATATAGTTCTGGCGCACCGACCACGGACGCTCGGTCCCCGATTTGGGTAGTTCGTTCAGGGACCGCGTGACGTAACCGGAGGCGAGGTCGACAACCGGACGGGAGTCGACGGCCTTACCCTGCCGGTCCGGGACGGCGTGGGTGTAGCCGTGAGATCGCATGTACACCAGAAGTTTTGCCACGGCCTGCGCTGTCATGTCGGCCTTGAGCGTCCACGATGCGTTGGTGTACCCGATGGACCATGCAACGTTGGGTACGTCTTCGAGCATGTGGCCCTTGTAGACGAACTTGTCGTTCGCCTCGAGCCGCTCACCATCCAGTGAGAGCTCGATACCTCCGAACGCCTGCAGCTTCAACCCCGTTGCAGTGACGATGATGTCGGCTGGGATCTCGTCACCCGATTCCAACCTGATCCCGTCGGGGGTGATCTCTGCGATCTTGTCGGTCACCACGGTCGCTCGACCGGAGCGAATGGCCTTGAAGAGATCGCCGTCGGGTACGACGCACAGTCGCTGGTCCCATGGGGCATAGGTCGGTTTGAAGTGTTTGTCGACGTCGTATCCACGCGGCAGCTGCGCCTTCGTCATCGCACGGAACACCCTGCGGGCCGTCTTCGGCGCGCGTCGACACAGCTGATACGAGCCGACCATCAGCAGTGCATTGCGCCACCGCAGTGCACTGTGTGCCAGGGAGTCCGGCAGTACACGCTGAGTGAGCGTGGTGAACGGATCGGTCATCGGCAGTGACGCAATGTAGGTGGGTGAACGCTGCAGCATCGTCACCGACGCGGCGTCTGCCGCCAGCGAGGGCACCAATGTGATTGCGGTTGCACCGCTCCCGATCACGACGACCTTCTTGCCGGTGTGGTCGAGACCTTCCGGCCACTGCTGGGGGTGCACCACCTGACCGGTGAAATCCTCGAGCCCGGGAAGATCGGGGGTGTACCCACCCGAGTAGTCGAAGTAGCCGGTGCACAGGAACACGAATCGACTGCGATAGGTGGTGGGAACACCGTTGGTCAGGGCGTCGACCGTCCACAGGTCCGTCGAGGAGTCCCAGTTCGCGGCCGTGACCATGGTCGAGAAATGCGTGTGCTCGTCGATGCCGTTGGCGTAGGCGGTGTCGACGATGTAGTTGCGGATGTCTTCGCCATGAGCGAGCAGGGTGTCCCCCTGCCACGGCGTGTGCGGGAACGAGAACGTGAAGATGTCACTGTCCGAACGAATTCCGGGGTATCGGAACAGATCCCAGGTACCGCCTGCTCGCTCCCGGCCTTCGAGGATCGAGTAGCTCAGGCCCGGGGCCATCTGCTGCAGGCGAAACGCGGCTCCGATTCCCGATATGCCGGCACCGATGATGAGAACGTCCTTGAAGTCGTCTCCGAAACCGTCGAACTCGGGCCATCGACCTGGTCTTTTCGTCACGCCAACCCTCACTGTCTCGCCGAACACCATCGCCTTCTCGCCGAGGAGCAGCGACACCGCGACTATCATCATTTAATGTGCCATTGGCGAATGGCTATGTCAATGGTAGGACCGCGCGGTCCCGCGTCTTCGATGGAGTAGCCCCTCGCGACGCCACATGCTGCACACACTTCGATAACCTGATACCGTGCCATCATTCTATGAACCATCACACAGTGGTTCATGTGCAGATTCGCATTGGCGAGGGCAGGTGCACGATGTGGCTCATCGTTTACATCGCTTTTCTTCTGTGGTTGGTCGCGTCGACCGTACTCGCCGTGCGCATGGGGACTGCCATCTCCCGCAGCAGCCTCGAGGATGAGGCTGCCGAGCTGCGTCGACTCTTCGGGAGAGCCGCGAGAGAGCCCCACAACACCGACATTCCGGAGACCGCAGCCGATTCGACGATCGTGGCACCGAGACTCTCGTCGAGCGACCCCCTCGGGAAACATCGGCCCACCCGCGCCATTCGCCGACACGATGGGCAGGCTGCACCAGGTGCACCGAACGGCCATTGAGCCGCGGACGCCAGACCCTATAATCGACGCACCTCGAGGGCGGCGAACACCGCAAAATCTAGGCAACGCAACAAAATTCCTGTGCTACCTTACCCAGCGGTAACAACAGGTGATGCGCCTCACAATCGGAGGCGTGCGAGTCGGGGGAGATCGAATGGTTGGTTCAACACTGCGGAGACTCTTGGCGATTGCCTGTGTCGGGGCGATAGGAGCTGTCGCGGCACCGGCGGCAACAGCTGCGCCCGTTCAGGATTCGTTCTTCGAGTACTCCGGTGCGGCTGCGCTCGCGGACCTGGAGCCCGGAGCCGTGCTGGCGACTCGGACCGTCCCGTATCACGTCGTGAACGTGCCGACGCCCCTGCAGGCGATCCAGATTCTGTACCGCTCGACGGACTCGCAGGGCCGTCCAGCCGCCAACGTCACCTCGGTTCTGCGGCCACCGAATGCGCGGCCCGACAAGGTGGTTGCCTACCAATCCGCCTACGACTCCCTCAATCCCGACGACAGCCCCTCGCGAGCCATCGCCGGTGACACACCGCTGCTCGAACTGACGCCGAGCGGCCGCAACGTTGCGGTCGGTGGTGTGGTCGCCTCGGCAGAGGCGGCCGTTCTCGCACCACTCCTCCTGCTCGGGTACACCGTTGTCGTTGCCGATACCCAAGGGCCCACAGCGAATTTCGCAGCTGGTCCCGAATACGGGCAGATGACTCTCGACTCGTTGCGGGCAACCCAACGAGTGGCGGAAACGGGTATCGGCCAGAACGCAGAGATCGGACTGATCGGGTATTCGGGCGGTGCGATCGCGACGAACTGGGCAGCGATCCTCGCCCCCAGCTACGCGCCCGACATCAACGACAACCTGATCGGTGCAGCCCAGGGCGGACTGCTGGTCGATCCGGCCAAGAACCTGCGCTACATCGAAGGAAGTATCGGGTGGGCAGGCGTCGCAGGAATGGCCATCATCGGTCTCGGCCGTGCCTACGACATCGACTTCACTCCCTACTACAACGACCGCGGACGCGATCTGTTCGCGCACGTGGACGACGCCTCGATCCTGAACGTCCTGTTTCAGTATCCCGGCCTGAGGTGGTCGGACGTGGTCGTACCGGAGTACGCCGACCCCAACTCGGTCCCCGAGTTCGTCGACGTGGTCAACAAGATCAACATGGGACAAGCTTCGATTCCCACGATCCCGATGTTCGTAGCGCAGGCATCGAACGGCATTCTCGAGGGCACCCTGCCCGGGCCGATGGGGACCGGACCCGGTGACGGTGTCATGGTGGCCGGTGACGTCCGCACTCTGATGAACAAGTACTGCGACGCAGGTCTGTCCATTCAGTACGACGAGTACAACACCATCAGCCACACCGTCGGCGCGGCTCTGTGGCTTCCAGGTGCGTTGGCATGGTTGACGGATCGATTCGCAGATCGGCCCGCTCCGAGCAACTGCGGCCGAATCGATCCGGGTAACTCGCTTGCACCGCAAGAGCATTCGCTTCGCTGACGCATCGACGCGATAGTGCGCAATGCCCATCCCGCCCGCAGCGGGATGGGCATTGCTTTCACGGAAGTCGGAATCCGCGAGTCAGGGCTACCACTGCGCACCGGGAACCATGGACGCGAGACGACGAAGCGGCTTGTGCACGTGCTTATCACGCCGAACAGACGCGGATGTGATCTCGACCTGTTCGATCTCTACTGATGCCGTGCCTCTGGCGGCGGGCGAGTCACCCATGGCCTGATGCATGGCGCTCGCGATTCGTAGCTTCAAGCGCGGTGTGAACGTATGTCCCCATTCGCCGATCGTGCCGAGGGGCACGTCGATTCTTCGGGGCCGCTTGATCAGAGCACGGGTCACCATGGCGGCCGCGGTCTCGGGACTCGTTATCGGTCCGGCGTGATAGCCGTCGGACGGGGAGATCATCGGCGTATCGACCAGCGGAAGGTGGATTGTGGTGAACGTGATTCCGTCGTGCAACAGCTCTGCTGCTGCCACCTCGCTGAATCCGTCGAGTGCCGACTTGCTCGCTACGTAGGCGGCAAATCTGGGCACGTGATTCTGCACCGCAGCACTCGAAATGTTGACCACGTGTCCGAACCTTCGCGATCGCATCTGGGGAAGTAGTCCCATGGTCATCCTGACGGCACCGAAATAGTTCACCGCCATGGTCCGCTCGAAGTCGTGAAACCGATCCGTCGACCGGACGAGCGAACGACGGATGGATCGACCGGCATTGTTGACCAGCATGTCGACGTGATCGTGCTCGGCGAGAATACGAGTGATGGTGGAATCCACGGCGTCCGAGTCCGTCACGTCGCACACGTAACCGAACGCACGTCCACCGTTACCGCGGATCTCGTTCACCGTCGCCAACAGCTGTTCTTCGTTCCTGGCCAACAGGATTGCCAGGGCACCCATGTCGGCCACCCTGATCGCGGTTGCGCGACCGATGCCCGACGACGCCCCGGTGATGACGATGTGGCGAGCCGCCAACGGACCCCGGTCAGACGGGCGACGGACGCGAGTGGGGTCGAGGTGGTTGTACCAATATGTCCACAGTGCGGTGGCGTAGTCGGCGAGCGGCGGGTACGTGACATCACTCCCCCTCAGTGCCAACGATGTTATCGCGGAGGAGAATTCGGTGGGGATGGCAAAGTGCTCGAGTACGACGCTCGGTATGTCCAAGCGGCGGAGCGCGGCCGCCCGCAACAGTCGCAGTTGTCGTTGACGTGGCTTTCGCAACGCGACTCGTCCCAAAGACCCCGGGAGCGACGCGACCGGATGCGGAGCCCCCGCGGCGGCCGCCAACGCCTGATACACCTCACGGACGGGCTGGGGTGTGGGGTTGACGAGATGGAACACTCGCTCCGTGCCGGTGTCGGTCAGCATCAGATGGACCAGTGCACGGGTAACCACGTCGACCGGAACGAGGTTGGTCGCGCCGATAGCGGGGACTGCCACCGGGAGGCCGGCAGGGAGCGCAGCGAGCAACTTCAGTGCGCCGAACAAGTAGTACGGACCATCTATCTTGTCCATCTCGCCGGTTCGCGAGTCCCCTATCACCGCCGCTGGGCGGTAGACCTTCCAGTCCAACCCGTCCATGTCGCGTACGAGCTTCTCCGCCTCGAACTTGGTGCGGTGGTACGCAGTCGGAAAGCCCTGACCCAGATCGAAGTCGTGCTCTGTGAATCGTCCCCGAAAGTCGCCCGCGACTGCGATGGACGACACGTGGTGCATGACGGCGCCGGTGCGCAGAGCAAGAAGCGCCACCTCACGTGTTCCCTGCACGTTCGTCACTGCCTGATCGTCACCCGCGGTCAGGTCGTAGACGGCACCGAGGTGTACGACGTGATCGAGGCGGGCCGGCAGCATGCCGTCGTCGATACCGAGACCCGGTTCGGTGAGGTCCCCGATGACCGGCAGCACTCGGTGGTGGGAGGCGACGCGATGCAGCGATCCCGTACGCACCAGCACGTAGACCGAGGCCGACGGATCACGATCGAGTATCTCCTGGACCACTCGCTTTCCGAGAAATCCGGTTCCGCCGGTAACGAAGAAGTTGACGCTCACAGTGCACTCCTGATCAATTGTTCGGTCGAGTCGATGTTTCTGGAATGCGCACCGGCCCTGAGGAATCGGCCGGTTCCGACGCCGTCCTTGCCCGCAGTGAATCTTCCGCGGCGGAACACGACTTCTCCGGCCACGACGGTTGCGTCGACCGCTTCGTCGTTGCGGTTGACCATGCGAGAGATTCCACCGAATTGTTCGATCGGTGCCTCGTACACGCCGTCGACACTCGCGTTCAGCCCCGACGGGTCGACTATCACCAGATCGGCACGGTCACCGAGCCGTAGATGACCGGCATCGATCCCGAACCACTGGGCCAGTTCACCGGTCAGTCGGTGCACGGCGTGCTCGATCTTCATGAAGCCGGTGTCGTGCACTCGCTTCAGCAATCGAATCGGATAGTTGTAGAACGCCATGTTGCGCAGATGCGCTCCGGCATCGCCGAAACCCATGTGAACTCCGGAACTTCGGGCCAGCCTGTCCGCATACTTCGGCCGGTCGTTGGCTATCGTCGTCCTCCAACGCAGCGACTTTCCGTACAGCACAACCAGATCGAGGTAGGCATCGACGGGGTGGATTCCCCGTTCATCGGCGATTCGGCCGAATGTCTTGCCGATCAAGGAGGCATCGGGGCTTGCCACGATCACCGCGTCGTGGAAATTTCGATGCCAGATACGGGGACTGAGCTTGTCGTCGTAGTTCTTGCGGAACCATCGTCGATAGTTCTCGTTGCGCAGCAGTTCGCTTCGTTCCACTTCGTCCTGCAGATGCAATGCGGCGGCACCGGCACCGAACTCCTCGAACACGACGAGGTCGATACCGTCGGCGTACACCGTGAACGGAACCGGCAGGTGCTGCCAGCGAAAGTCGGTCTTGGCGAACTTGTTCAGTAGCGGAGCCACGGCAAGCATGAAGTAGACGATCGGTGGATACGCCTTGGAATCCGCTGCCGAGAGCAACGACGTCTTCAATCTCGGCCGACCACCGAAACCGGAGCTCTCGGCGAAGAACGCGGCAATGTTGGGATGAAGATTGATGGTCGGCGCGCTCTGCAGGATGCGTCCACGATCACGCAGAATGCGATTGAGGAAACGCATCTCACGCCACCGCGAGTACGTCGAGGGCAGCGACCTGGACCGGAATTCCTTGCCGTCGATCTTGTCGAGCTTGTTGGTCATCGACGACAGGCCCAGGAACCCGGCATCGAGGCTCTGCGTCAGCATCTCCCCCATTGCATCGAGTTCGATCGACGAGGGGCGATAGCTGTTCGAGGTGGCCTTGGACATTCCCAAGACCGTGGTGCGGATATCGGAATGACCGATGAACGCCGCAACGTTCGGACCGAGCGGTAGCGATTCCAGTACCGATACATAGGTGGACGGACTCGTCCAGCTCCGGCCGTCGTCGAGAATGTCGAGCATCGACTGACGAGGGATCGCCTCGACTCGGCTGAACAGGTCCGCACATTCCTCCGGGGTGGAAAACACGGTCGAGAGCGAGCAATTGCCGATCACAACGGTCGTCACCCCGTGCCGAATCGACTCGGGCAACAGTGGGTTGACGAGGACTTCCGCGTCGTAATGCGTGTGTATGTCGACGAATCCGGGCATCACCCACTTTCCCCGGGCATCGAGAATCTCGGTGGTGCCACCCACCGGCAATGGGTCGGCGGAAATCTCGGCGACCAGTCCGTTGCGAATGCCGAGGTTGCGCATCCGCCCTTCGGCTCCGGTGCCGTCGAACCACAGCCCGTTCTCTACGACGAGATCGAAGTCGTGCATCGATGGTGCTCCTTCTGGTTCGGGATGTGGTCCTGACAAGAGTCAGAGGTCGAGCACGAGTCGTTCACCCTGCGAGCGCGATACACAGATCAGCATCTGTGTCGTTCGCTCGGCATCGGTCAGAGCGCCGTCGCGATGATCCGGTGTGCCGCTCAGCACTCCGACGATGCAGGTGCGGCAGAATCCCTGCCTGCAGGAATACGTGGCGTCGGGTTGCACCGCAACGATTGCGTCGAGTGCAGAGACGTCGGCAGGCACGTCGACGACTCGACCGGATCGGGTGAGTTCGACCGTGAACGCTCTTCCGTCCACAATCGTTGGTGCAGAGAATCTTTCGAAATGAAACTCGCAATCGGCGAGGGCGTCGGCACCGGTCCGCAATGTACCGATCATCGGCGTGGGTCCGCAGGCATAGATGGCTGCGAACGGGCGGATGCCGGTGAGCAGTTCGGCGGACGTCGGTATGCCCTCGACGTCATCGGTGCGGACAGTCACCTTGTCACCGAATGCGAGCACGTCCGGCACGAACGGCAACGAGTCGGTGCTGCGGCCGGTGTACACCATCGACCAGCTGATGCCAAGGCTGTCGGCGAGGCGCAGCATCGGCAGGATGGGGGTTATCCCGATACCACCGGCGACGAAATGTAGATGCCGGGCCGGCGATCCGTAGCCCGGCACAGCAAAAGCGAACGCGTTGCGCGGTTCCGAAATCACGATCTCGGTCCCCACGTCCAGAGCGTCGTGCACTTCTACCGACCCGCCCCCGCCGTCGGGGATTCGCCGCACAGCGATCCGGTATAGGTCCGCGTCGGCCGGATCTCCGCACAGCGAGTACTGACGCCGGAGCCCCGAGGGGAGCGTGAGATCGATATGTGCGCCGGGTCGCCAGGGCGGGAGAACACCTCCGGACGGTCGGGTGAAGGTCAGAGCGACGACGTTGTCGTCGCGGGCCTCGACGCTACGAGCGCTGACGACGACCGCGAGAGATCTGTCCACCGGTTGCCCGGCAGGCATAGTCCTGCGGAGCCGACCCACTGCGGCCATGTGCGCGTTCATCAGGGTGGAGATGACACCGAGAAACAGATCCCGACGGCGGCGTCCGTACAGATCCGGCGGCACAGCCGTGGGCACCGGAAGTGCGCTTGTCATCGCGCAGCTGCTCGCGCGGCCGGAGACCATGCCAGGTACGCCACCGCCTGCGCGGTGCTGCCCTCGTGTTCCGGCGAGTAGGAAGGTTTGAGATATCGCGCGACTCCCCAGGTCAGATGCGCAAGCGATGGCAATGCGTCACGCCTCATCGCACCCATCCAGGCAACGAAAATGCGAAGGTATCCCCTGTTCTTCAAGGCTGGGTCCTGTCGAACGATGTACTTCGTGCCGCGGAGCATGAGCACCAAGAACCCGACGAACGCAATGATCATGGCAATGTTGCGTCGGAAATAGCCGACACCGAAGTATTGGGCGACATCGTGGGCGACATTCCGGTGCTCGACCTCCTCGGCACCGTGCCATCGATAGAGATCGATCATGGTGGGGTCGCCGCCCAGGTTGTCCCACTGCGAATTCAGTGCGTAGTCACCCAGAAAGGCCGTCATGTGTTCGATGGCACCTATCAACGCGATGCGTTCGACCAGTTGCTGGCGTTGACCTTTCGGTGAGCGGCTGGGGCGCGGCCCGAGGACACGTCGCATCAAGAACTCTGCCTGCGCAGCGAACGGCCGAGGATCTATGCCATGGGTGTCCAGAAAGTCGTACAGCACCACATTGTGGGTCTCGGCGTGCATCGTTTCCTGTCCGATGAAACCACGAACGTCTTCTCGTAGCCTGTCGTCCGCTATCAACGGGAGGGCTTCGGCGTATGTGGCGCAGAACCACCGCTCACCTTCCGGGAGCAACAAGTTCAGGGCGCTGATCGTGTGCGAGGCCACGGGCTCGTCGGGAATCCAGTGCAGAGGTGTGTCCGTCCAATCGAACTCGACGTTGCGTGCGGTGAGCGAAACGACACCTGGATCGAGGGGGTCCACGGCTAATCCTTTGCTGTGTGCTTGTCGATGAATGCTGATGCGTACGAGGCGACCAGCCTGGGGTCTTTGAGAGGGAGCCAGTGCCCGGACTTCACTCGATGGATGTCGACCTCAGCAGCCCATTGTTCGATGTCCGAGAACGAAGCCGGGCGAATCGCCGGGTCGCGAGTGGGTATGAGCAACTGGGTCGGCACCGACGTGAATCGGTTGCTCGGAAACAGAACGGTGCGAAAGATGTTGGCCCGGTATATCCGTAGGCCCGAGACCATGTCGTCGGTGAAACTCTCTGCGAGGTGAATGTCTCGGCGGTCGACCCGTTCGACGATGCGCAGGAACAACGACCACAGATACCGCGTCCCGAAGACCCGAAAAAAGGTCCTCGACAGAATCCCCGACATGAAGAAGAGCGTGTACATGCCCGAGACAACTTGAGTGAACCACTGCCACAGCGCAATCGGGGTCCGCGCGGCGAGCCGTGACTGCATCCACCGACCCATGTGATGGAGGCTCGGTCCCGAGATCGACGTGAACGATGCGATGGTCCGATGGGCCCCTGGCCTGCATACAGCGTCCCACACCTGCACCGATCCCCAATCGTGCGCGAGAACATGAATGGGTCGATCGGCTCGAACGCTGTCGACGACAGCGAGAAAGTCGTCCGCCAATTGCTCGATCCGCATCTCGGCGACAGTTCCTTGCGAGGTGGACCGTCCATGACCGCGGGTATCGTAGGTGACCACCCTGAACGAATCCACCAGATGCGGCACGACGCCGTCCCACAGATGGTGGGTGTCCGGCCAGCCGTGTACCAGAATCACCGTCGGACCATGCAGATTTCCCTGCTCGAATACCGAAAGTTGTGCGCCGGCTATCTCCACCGTCCTGTGCTGCGGTTGAAACGACCGGCCGTAGGAGACTGGCATCGACACGACGCTCCTCACTGAAATGAACCCTCGGTACGCTTTTCGTTACCGGCGGTTACGGCTAAACCATGGCGCAGTCCGACGCGGTATGTCAAGCCCTGTCGGACCACGTCGAGCTCGAGAGGGCGTCCTAGACTGACCGCTGTGCCCGACTCTCGAAGATCTCCGACCTCCCGGCAGACCCGTGCCCGCGAGGAATTCGTCGATGCTGCAATCCGAGTCATCGATACCGACGGTCCGAATCCGAGCATGAATGCCATTGCTCGTGAGGCCGGATCGACGAAACCGCGCTTGTACCGACAGTTTTCGGACAAGTCCGACCTGCTCTCCGCACTCGGCGAACGCATGGCCGACGAGGTGTATCAACTCGCCGTTGCGGATTTCAACTTTCTTCTGGACGCTCCGTCGTCGGCATTGCGCCACGCGCTGCGTGGCTACTCGAACGTCGTAGCTCAACACCCCAACGTGTTCCGCGCATTGGCCCAATCACGCTCGTGGTCGGAGGATAGTTCATCAGGAACCTTCGATATCGGCAGGGACGTTGCACGCCGATTCGCCGCCGTGGCCACATCTGTGTTGACATCGATCGGGCTCGACGACCAGGGCGTCGAATTCACCAGTCGTGCCGCAGTGGGGGCTATCGTGGCCACCACCGATCTGTGGCTCGAGGAGGATTCCGGTGCCACCGACGTAGATCAGTTCGTCGATCAGCTCACCGACTTGATCGGCGGGCTCCTCCAGGCATTCTTGAGGCGAAACGGCGTCGAGATAGACCCGGACCAGCCTGCATTCATGATCCTGGCGGAGCTGAAGAAATAACCCAGCCAGGTCTTCATCGGGGCCACCCCTCTACCAATGCCGTTGTACGACGGTGCAAGTCGTTGAATCGGGACACAAGATACCTCAGCCACGCCAGCTCGCTCGGCGGGTTGGGAATCAGTGTCGATGGCAGAGCGGCGATCGCTTCGGGCGACAACGACCGAACATGCACTGGATAGGAGGTGGCATCGCCGGCCAGAACCGGGGGCACCGACCGAATGTCGTACACGATCGAGAACTCGAGCTCATGCTGATTCGGGTGCGAGAACACGGCCACGAACTCGGGTCGACCCCATTTCCGGACGTCCCAGGCAACTGCACCGGTATCGATTGCAGCGCGAAACAACCAGTGCTGCATGTGTGTTCGCGCTTCGCCGCCCTCGCCCCAACGCTCGACGTCATAAAATCCGTCGAGGCACCGCACTCGATTCCGGTGCAACGTCAACAGGTCGGGCACCAGGGGCCGCCGCGTGGCGATCGACTTGCTCGTCATACTCTGGTCCCCTCCACCCACCGGACCGGGCCCGCTATCTGGGAGCCATCCGCACTGCACCGTCCATTCGGGTGGTCTCACCGTTGATGTAGTCGTGCTCGACCAACATCTGCACCAATTGCGCAAACTCGTCCGGCCGCCCCAGACGCGCGGGGAACGGCACGCTGGAGGCCAACGCAGCCCGATATCCCGCGTCCATCGCCGCCACCATCGGAGTGTCGACGGTGCCCGGGGCAATGGTGTTGACCCGAATCCCGTACTGCGCCAGATCTCGTGCCGCGGTGATGGTCATCGCGTGAATTCCGCCCTTGGACGCAGCGTATGCCGCCTGCCCCACTTGGCCTTCGAAGGCCGCCACCGAAGCGGTATTGACTATCAACCCGCGTTGGCCGCTCGCGTCGACCGGACCGAGCACTCGCATTCTGTCGGCGGCCAATCGCATGACGTTGAACGTGCCGAGGAGGTTGACGGTCATCACGGTGCGGAAGATTTCCAGGTCGTGCGGCCCGTGCTTGGACACGATTCGCCCCGCCCACCCGACACCCGCGCAGTTGACCGCAATTCTGATCGGATGAATCGCATCGACGAGATCGAGCGCCGTCACGACCTCCGTCTCGCTCGTGACATCGGCGGCAACCAACTGCACACCGGCCGGAACTCCGTTACCCGCTCGGTCGATCGAATGCGGTACATCGAGGCCGAGTACATGCGCACCGTGCTGGACGAGCCTGCGCGCCACCGCAGCACCCAAGCCGGATGCCGCACCTGTCACTACCGCTGTCGTTCCTGACATGTCCATGCCGGCTTCTCTCTTCGTTGTTGTGGCGCAACTATGTTCAGTTGCCGTCGATTTGACGGGAGATGAATTCGGCAAGGTAGTGCCCGCTGTAGTCGCGCTTACCGTCGTTCTGGATTTCTGCTGCCCCGATGGTGTCGGCATGCGTGTAACCGGGCAGCAGCCGCTCGACCGCGAGCGATGGGGCAGGAAAGAACGTGCCTGCGGACTTGCGCACCGGGCTGTCACCGGCGAATACGACCAGATTGGGCTTGGTGCGGCTCATTCCGGCGGTGGCCAGGTGAGACAACTCGCCCATTCGCGAACCACCGTAGGCGGCGCCCAGGTCTTTGAGGAGCTCCAGCGGAAAGTACGTCTCCCAGTAACCGTTCGGGCTACCGGTCGAGAGCACCTCGGCCAGCTTCGTGATGTCGGTGACCTCGTGGTCGGGCGAGGTGTAGGGCACATCCCGAACGTCGCGGTAGTCGCGCCAGGCGTAGAGCGCATTCGGGTCGGTCGGGGCGACACGGGCTTGCTTTCCCGCGGCCAGTTCGAGGAAGGAGCCCAGTATCGGGACTTGCGTGGCCGACCCGGGAATCGGGAAGGTCTTCTCCTCCACCGGGCCACCGCCGAGGGCACCCAGGCTCATCTGGAACAACGAGAAGTTGACGGAGTTGTTGTCGAGAAGCATGCCCAGCATGGCTTCGTTGGTGAATCGGTAGTCACGAATTCCGGCGCGGCCGACGATATCGGATGCGAACTCCGCCGCGGAACGCGCGAAGAGGAAGTTCAACGACAGTTCCAAGCCGGCGTCCTGCGGAATATGTTGCAGAAGTTGGCTTTCGCCGTCCGGATCCAAGTGCGCGGCCAGGCCTGCCAGTCTGAGCAACAGGAAGGTCTTGGTGCCGAGCACCGGGGCTTCGCCGAATGTGCGCGGTATGACGCCGTTGCTCAGACCGGAATCGAGAACGGCTGCGGCACTACCGGTGACGAGGTTCGTCAGTCCGGCGAGCACCGGGGTGTTCTGCAGCGCTGCGGGATCGGAGCTGATCATCGAGTCCTGCGCGGCAAACGATTGGCACTGGTTGTACCCGGCGTCAGCCGTCGTGGCGGGATTACCGTCGAAGTCCCAGTCGGAGAACAGCCCGGTCATGAGTCCGCCGAGCGAGATTCCGGTACAGATCGCTTTGCTCTGCCGAACCTTCTGATCGGGTAGCTCGTGCAGCATCACCTCGTACTGGTCGCGGACCACCCGCGGCAGTCCCATGGCATCGAGCACACGCAGATTCTCGCCAGTACGGATACCGGGGAACGTGTTGCCGGCGATCGCTTTGTCCCCGAAGTAGTAGTCGACGGCGTCGAGGTAATTTCCGGTGCGCAATGCCTCGTCGAACCCGACGGTTTCGTCGAGACAGGCAGCGCGACGGGCAAGCGCCCAGAACTCGATGTGCTTGCCCTGATCCAGGGCGGACAGCACTGTGTTGCGGGCCACCGGTTCGGAGTGCACGGCTCCTGCACCGAGTCCTTGTTGCTGGACCACGACGGCGTCGGCGTCCGAGGACTTCTCGGCCCCGTCCGCGGGACGGTATCGCCAGTAGCCGACGCGGTCGCACGCGGCGGGATAGGCAACGCCCGGTGCCGAAAGCGGAAGTGCCAGAGACACGTACGACACCTCGATTCCGCCGCTCGAGCGAACGAACGTTTCCTGCCGATCGGATGCCGTCGTGACCGGGGCAGGATCGGCCTGCGCGAACGGGGCGCTAGCCAGCGCGAGAGCGGCCGTCACCACGGAAATCGTGGCGGCGCGTGTGAAGTGAGACATCGTTCCCCTGTGATCGTTGGTCGTCGGGTACGCGATGCGCGTTCACGTCTGCGGTGACCAGCGACCGACTGCTGGTGGCCTGACGCCCCGATGTGATCAGTGCAACATGGCGCGATCCGCGTGGTCCATGGGTAAACCGCCCGCCGTACGACCTACTCAGTTGTGCACTTCGACAATGAACTCAGGACAAGTCGCGTGCGATCAACGCTGCGTGCAACGACGCGGCCTGGGTGAAGACCAAAGGATTGAGGCCGGTCAACGCCTGGACCTTGCCTAGCCGATATGTCACCGAGTTTCGATGCACATGCATTCGACGAGCAGTCGCCAGCTGATTGCAGTTCTCTTCGAGAAAGATTCGCAGGGTGTGCTCGAAGATCGGATCGGCCGCCGACAGGCCTGCGACGAGTTCGGCCACGGCGGGGAGATCGGGTCCTGATGCGGCGCTGAGGTATTCGACCGTCAGATTGCCCAGATCGGCGACAAACTCGGACCGATTCAACGCGTGGGCAGTCGCCGCGAGACCGCGTGCGGTTCGGTAGGCGTCGGGTACGCCGGCCGCGGTGGACGACGAGGCGATACCGGCCCAGCAACGGACGGCGGTCTCGTCGTGGGCGCGAACGAGTGTGGCGCAGAAGTCGGCAACCGCATCCTGCCTGCTGCGGCTCGACCAGTGCACCGCCACCCATCCGTTGAGGTCGAGCCGCAGGTGGACGTCGGCGATGGACTCGATTCGGGACTTGAGTGCCGACACCGACGAACCAGCACCCGGGGCACCGGAGAGTTGGAACACGGCGACGACGAAACACGGACGCCCGACGTCGAAGGGTCCCGCGGCCACGCCTGCGGCCAGCAGCGCGTCGAGCGCAGCACGGTCTCGATCTCGCGCCTCCGATCGCGGGTCGGCCGACCGGTGTGCCGCCTCGGTCGCGATGAGGGTAACGACGTTGAAGATGTATTCGGTCACCTTCGGCATCAGCTCCAGCGCACCGTCGCGGTCGACGGGCTCCGATTCCGAGACGAACCGTCGCCACAGATCGGCCGAGACCTGCTGGTACGACCCGATCACTTCCTGCAACCCGGCACCGTTGGCCAGTCGAGCCATCGCGAGTTCGGTGACCGGGCGCAGTTCGTGTGCAGTCGGCATCTTTCCGGTCTCGATGAAACGCAGCAGTGCTCGGGCGTTCAACTCGATACCGTCGAAGAAGTCGTGCACCACCAATTCGCTGGGGACGTGCCGGTAGGACGGCCCGCCCTCGGCCGCGTACGAGCCGATCGCGGCCGCCAGGCGCTCACTCACCGAGTGGCCGGGCTCGTGTGGTGCCTCGGGGTCCATTCCTTCACCCTGACAGGCGTTGGCGATGTGCACAACAGTGCGCGATCAACATCGTTCTATTGCCACTGTGCCGAGGACCGGCGGTGCTGTGTGATCGGTACCACTCAGTCGCACGACCGTCGGGTCGCACCGATCGGCCACAGAAGGGCTCCAGATTGACCTCCACACACTCCCCGCTCGCGGCCACAGTGATCCGCGCGCGGCAGATCGCTGTCATGCAGCGCAGCGGGATCATCGATCTCAAGCGGCCACTTCGCGTTCGCCAGAAGTCGAGGGCTGTGCGAACGCTCGGCCCGATCGCCAGCGGAGTCACCACCGGCGCACGGTGGTACGGCGATCGAGTGGCGCTGATCGACGGCGCAGGCTCAGTGACCTATCGCGAGCTCGACCTCGCCAGCAATACCGTTGCTCATCGATGGTCGACTCAGGGTGTCGGAGAGGAGTCGACGGTCGCGGTGCTGTGCCGAGATCACCGCGGGCTGGTCATCACCATGATCGCGGCAGCGAAACTCGGTGCCCGGCTGGTCCTGATGAACACCGGCTTCAGCGCCCCGCAGTTCGCCGATGTCGCAGTGCGCGAGCGCGTTTCGGCGGTCGCGTACGATACCGAGTTCGACCCGATCATGACCGAACTGCCCCAACACATCGAGCGACTCGGCGATCCAACCGACGCTGCCGCTGCCGGCGGCACCGACACTGCGATCCCGCTGCCGTCGCGGCAGGGTCAGTTCGTCCTCCTGACCGGAGGTACGACGGGTACCCCGAAGGGGGCACCTCGGTCGGTGGATTCCGCCTTCGCTTCGGCCCAGTTTCTCGACCGGGTACCTCTGGAAGCGGGCCAGACCGTCCTGCTCTGCGCACCGCTGTTTCACGGAACGGCGCTGTCGCAGTTCATACTTGCTGTCAATCTGGGGTGCACCGTCGCCATCCACGGGCGCTTCGATGCCGACCGAGCGCTGGAGCAGATCGAATCGCTTCGTTGTGACGTCGTAGTACTGGTCCCGACCATGCTGCATCGCCTGCTGTCCTGCGCGAGCATCGATTCACGCGATACGACGAGTGTGCGCATCATCTTCACCGCAGGTGCGGCTCTCGCTCCCGGTCTGGGGAATCGGGCAATCGCTCGATTCGGTCCGGTCGTCTACAACTACTACGGATGTACCGAAACCGGGACCGCAACAATCGCCACACCCGCGGACTGGCTCGCGGGCCCAGGAACGGTAGGCCGTCCCCCACTCGGCATCGAGGTCGGGTTGGTCGATACCGATGGAGAACTGGTTACCGAACCGGATCGACGGGGCACGATCCACGTTGGCAATGCCATCTCGTTCCACGGATATTCGTCCGGGGGCGGCAAAGCTATCGTGCACGGTCTGATGTCCACCGGCGACGTGGGGCATCGGGATTCGGCCGGGTTGTTGTTCGTCGACGGCCGGGACGACGACATGATCGTCTCGGGAGGTGAGAACGTCTTCCCCGGCGAGATCGAGGCGACGCTCTACGCGCATCCCGATATAGACGAGGCCGCTGTCACCGGGGTTCAGGACGACGAGTTCGGCCAGCGTCTGTCGGCGGTCGTAGTCCGACGCAACCCCATGCTGACCGAAGATGCCGTGCGGCAGTACATCCGCACCGAATTGGCTCGTTTCAAGGTACCGCGTGACGTGCTGTTCGTGAACGAACTGCCACGAACCACCACAGGCAAGATCGATCGCAAGGCCATGACATCACTGACCTCCAACGGCCAGTGATGCGTACACCGAGGAGCCGCACCATGCACACCCCATCCTGGATTCGTTCTACAATGGTCGTCGGTTCGATCGCCGGGTTGGTAATGACGAGTTCGGCTGTGGCACATGCACAACCGGCTCCCCCGCCGGGATCGACTGTGACCGAAGTCGTCACCGAACCTGTGGTGGGAGATCCTGCGCTCGGCACGGATATCGAGGAGACACACGTCCGTATCCGGTATGCCAGCCCGTACCTCACCGGAGTCTCGACACCGCCGGAGTGCGAGTGGTTGGAATACCTGCGGTACCGCCACAAGGACGGTCCGCAGAACAGTGCCGATGCCGATGCCGTCATCAGTGTTCAACCCGGTACTTATTCCGGCGCAACAAATTTGGCTCCGCAGGCACCCCAAGTTGTACGAAAGGCTGCCGCGCAGGGCAAGTTCGTCGAATACATTGCCCTCGACCGCCGCGCCAATTGTGCCGAGGACAACTCTGGTTGGGATGCCGCTGCACGCGAGGGCGATTACCACCGAGCTGCCGAATACTACTTTCGAGGCAAAGAGGTCGACGGCAAGCGCTACGCGCCGCCCACGCCACAATCACTGTCTTACCTGGGCGAGTTCGGGCTGGCACTGGCCATGGACGACTGGCGCGCGGTGATCGAGCAGGTGCTGCCCGACCCCGTCGATCGCGGTAAATCATTCTGCGGCGGGCATTCTCTCGGCGCGTTCTTGGTCGGCCCGATGCTGGCGTGGGACTTCGACACCGATCCCGCCACCGTCGATGATGCCGGCTTCTCGCTCTGCGGCGGTGGCGGTATCGCACTGGACGGTTTGGCCATCAGCGACCCCGTCGGCGTTGCCGGCACCGGACTGCTCGACGAGCTGCTCTCCGACGCACTCGGTGGCGTGCGCGATGTCGCGGGTGCAGTGACCGACCTGCTGCCAGTTGCCGAGACTCCGATCTTGAGCGCTGGCAACATCATGAACACCTACAGCCTGGCCGCAATGGCAGCGCATCAGAACCCGGAGGCCGAAAGCGATCTACCGCAGGCCGCACCGCGCGACCTGAGTACCGAAGCATGGATGCGCACCTTCTACGGGGCCGACTATCTCGATCTCATCTCGCCGCAGAAGCTGCCGGATCAGCAGCGGTTGACCAACCAGGCCGCTCTCGGAATGTACTTCGATCAGAACTCGTCGGAGTACGTTCTGCAGGCCGGCACCGGGTTCTACGACTGCGCGGTGACAGGCAAGACCTACCCCGTTCCCAACGGCCTGACATCGATCCCGATCATCGGACAACTGCTGGTCATTCCCCACCGCGTTGGATACGGCCAGAACTACACTCCAACCGATCCGAACACGCTGTGCGGCTGGCGTAACTACGACCAGGTGTGGCCATCACAGGTCGAACTGCCGGGTTCACCCAACGGCACGCCGACAGACGCCGATCATGAAGTCACCGACATCGACCAACTCGCCCGGGCAATGACACCGGGACTTGCGCCGGTCGACTTCTTCGAGCGATTCACCCCGCTGCGCCTGATCACCGACACGGCATTTGCGCTCGGCGGCATCCGCAATGACGAGCTCGCCGGTCTGCAGAATCGCGAGGGTGGAATTCTCGAGCATCTCCTGCACGGAAAGCGCTGGCAGAGCACACCTACCACGGTTCCAGTTCTGACACTACTGTCCGGCGATTCCCCGGTACAGAACGTGAAGTACGGCGCGTTGGTTCCGGCGAACGCGATCTACCTACCGGGGTATCGGCACTACGACGTCGTCACCGCAGCCGAAAAGCAGAACAGCGGACTCCCCGAACCCGCAAGTGCGGCCATCGCCGCGTTCATCACCCGCAGCCGGTGAGTAGGCAGCCGTACAGAGAACAGGAGCCCCGATGCCAATCCGAAAGAAGCCCGACAAGGCCGACGACCAACCGGGTCGCTCCAGGGAGCCGACAGTCGGTGACAAGGTCCGAATCCCGAGCCCGAATGGACAGGACGACATCGGGACCCTGATCGAGGACTACGCCGAGTTCACGGTCGACAGGAAAGAACTGAACAGGACGTGGGCACCGGTGCGCCGGTGGGCGATTGCCCTCGATTCCGGGACATTGGCTTTCGCAGACGACGTCGAGATTCATGTCGCCGACGAGTCATCCGAGTCATCCGAGTCATCGTGACCAGCGGGGATGCCGATACCGCGATTATCATCACACAATGTGCCATTGACTAGTGGCTACTTTAGTGACACCGTTCCGAAGTACGGACTACAAAAGGATTTCTCATGAACCACTCTCTCCGGTAAGTGCGTCTCCCCCGCAACGGGAGAGAGCAGCCGATGACTCCTGTGGCGGTCGGGGTCGCAGGAGTCATCGCGCTGATCCTTCTCACGTCGAGCGGATCCGGCATGGATTTCGATCGGCGCTCTCTCGCCGGGGCATACAGTCCTGCACGATCGCGTCCGATGAATCGATTCTGTTCCACGCTGTTTCGGCGCTGAGACGTCGGGCTCAGGACACCGAACGGTAGGCGGTCACCACCGCAGCACCGCCCAGCCCGATGTTGTGCTGCAGGGCAATTCGCGCACCGGGCACCTGACGGTCCCCGGCTGTCCCACGCAGCTGCCACGTCAATTCGCTGGCCTGAGCCAGACCGGTGGCACCGAGGGGATGGCCCTTGGAGATCAGTCCACCGGAAGGATTGACCACCCAGGTACCTTCGTAGGTGGTCAGATCCTGATCGATCAACGTCCCGCCCATGCCCTCGTCGCACAGTCCCAGAGCCTCGTACGTGAGCAACTCGTTCACCGAGAAGCAGTCGTGCAATTCGATCACGTCGACATCTGCGGGCCCGATGTTCGCCTGCTCGTAGACTTTTCGAGCCGCATGACGGGACATGTCCGCGCCGACGATGCTGATGGCACTGTGGTCGTCGAACGTCGAAGGCAGATCGGTGACCATCGATTGCCCGACGATCTCGACCGCTCGATCCCACAGCTCACGCCTATCCACGAATGCCTCACTGGCAAGGATCACGGCACCGGATCCATCGGAGGTGGGCGAACACTGCAAGCGCGTCAACCCCGCCGGTTCGTAGATCATCTTCGATGCCGTGACCTCGTCCAGCGAGTATTCGTCGTCGAATTGTGCGTACGGATTGTTCGCCGAGTGGCGATGGTTCTTGACCGCGATGCGCGCGAACTGATCGGTGGTGGTGCCGTACTTGTTCATGTGTTCGCGGCCCGCTGCACCGAACATCCAGGGAGCGGCCGGGAACTGGAAATCGAACAGCTCGGCCTCGGCTTGAATGTGCAGCCCCAGCGGCATCACTCGATCCTCGTAGGTCACCGACAACGAGCCCGGCTGCATCTTCTCGAACCCGAGAGCCAGGACGCAGTCGGCAAGACCCCCACGGATGGCCTGAGTCGCCAGGTACAGAGCCGTCGAGCCGGTGGAGCAGTTGTTGTTGACGTTGGTGATCGGAATGCCGGTCATGCCGAGCTCGTAGACGGCGCGTTGCCCGGACGTCGAGTCTCCGTAGACGTACCCCACGTGCGCCTGTTCGACGTCTGTGTAGGTGATGCCTGCGTCGATGAGGGCGGCGGTACCGGATTCTCGGGCCATGTCCGGGTAGTCCCACCCCGGTTTGCTGCCGGGCTTCTCGAACTTCGTCATCCCGACGCCTATGACGAACACTCTGTTGCCGCTCACGGTGCTGGACGCTCCCCTCGATATGAAATCGACCGTGGTGGCGGTCGGCGCATCCGTGCGGATACTCGTCGACTGTGGCTCAGAACCGACCCTTTCGACAGGTGCAGTTCACCGACATTTCGACCGTCTGGATGGACACAGTGCACAACGTCGGGCCCACCCCTCAGATAGTGACCCGGAACACCTCTATCGGACGTATGTTTCGGAGCGGTTCGATCGACTCATACTTATCGGCGTCGTCCGCGACGCCCCCAACTCCGGATGTCCGGAGACGACCTACACGAAAGAGGTACGCACGATGGCCGACTTCATCGACAAGGCTCAGCACAAGGCAGAGGAACTGGCCGGGACTGCGAAGGAGAAGGTCGGCGAGGCCACCGGTGACGACAGCCTCCGCGCCGAGGGTGCAACAGACCAGGCCAAGGCCAACACCCACCAGGCTGCGGACTCCGTGTCCGACGCAGCCGAGAACGTCGCCGACACCGCAGCCGATGCCGCCAAGGAAGCCAAGCACGCAGCCTCCGACGCGGCAGACAAGGCTGCTGACGTGGCAGAGGATGTCAAGAACACCGTCAAGGACAAGGTTCAGAACGTCGATGTCGACGACGTGAAGGAGAAGGCCTCCCAGGTCGCCGACAAGGCAGCCGACAAGGCCTCCGCCGTCGCCGACGACGTGAAGAACACGGTTCGCAACATCGACAGCGACGATGTCGCCCAGGCGGCGAAGGTCGGCACGCCGGTCATCGCAGCCATCGCAGCCGCAGCCGGAGCCGTCGCGTTCGTACTGATTCGTCGACGCAACCGTCGCCGCAGCGCCGCGCACCTGTTCGTTCCGTCGAAGCGCACCACCCGCAAGCTCGCCAAGAAGGCACGTAAGCACAGCTTCTGAAGGTGATCACACCGAAGCCCCGCCTCGTTCGAGGCGGGGCTTTTTTGCGTCTCTACAGCGGCTTGAGCGCGCGGCTGGGCACCCAGTGCGTGACGGTTTCACTGCGATCGCGCGACATCAACTCATAGGTGACGCGGCCCAGCCAGTCGCCGTCGACCGTGATGGACCATTCGACCAGATCGCCGGGCACCACGCGTCGAACATCGAATCCTTCGGGGTTGAACTTCGATGCGTGGTGTGGCGGTAGCGGGTAGAGGATGTTCAGGTCGATCCATACCTTCAGTGGTGGTCGGAGCAACTTGAAGGGGCGCACGGCGGACGCCGGTCGAGGTTGCGCGCGCCGTGCCATCGTTCGATCATACGTTCGATTACCGCCTCGATCTACACACCCGGCAACGAACGACGGCCCCTCGCACATGATGTGCGAGGGGCCGTTGTTGTGCTCTACGAAGATCAGATGCCGAGCGATCCCGCCAGGAACGGCCAGGACTTGTGCAGGTCGTCCTGCCAGTAGCCCCAGGAGTGGTTGCCGACCGGACGGAAGTCGACGGTGGCCGGAATTCCGAGCTGGTCGAGTCGCTTCGCCAGGTTCGACGTGCAGAAGTTGGTGGCCACCTCGATACCGCCGCCGACGATGACCTGGTTGGCGAGGGTCGCCGGATCGTTGTTCAAGCGCGGGTTGGCGTAGGTGTCGTTCGGAATGCCGGGCAGGCCGCTGCCGGTGCTCATGTAGATCTGCGTGCCGCGGAGCTTCTCAGCGTTGAGCAGTGGGTCGTTCTCGCGCCACACGGGGCCGTCGAGCGGTCCCCACATGTTCTCGACGTTGCCGCCGCCGTACGTCTCGACGACGAGCTTGACGAACTGCTGTCCGATCGGGTCCGACGTCTGTGCGCAACCGCTGTATGCCGCGACGCCGGTGAACTTGCCCGGGTACTTGATCGCGATGTTGAGGACCGAGGTACCCGTCATGGACAGCGCTGCGAGCGACTGGCGACCGTTGGTGTCGAACTGAGCATCGATCAGCGGGGGAAGCTCTTCACCGAGGAAGGTGCTCCACTTGTTGCTGCCGAGCTTCGGATCGTCCTGCAGCCAGTCTGTGTAGTACGACCACTTCCCCTTCTGCGGGGTCACGATCCAGGCGTTCTTGTCGGAAAGGAATGCCTCGGCGTCGGTCTGCGACTGCCACGAAGCGGCATCCTCGCCGCCGCCTGCACCGTTGAGCAGGTACAGCACCGGACGCGACACGCTCTCGTCGGCAGGCCGCTGCACCGTGACGGGAATGGTGCGGTTCATCGACGCGGAGAACACCTGCAACTGCACCTGGCGGTTTTCGAGAGTGCTCACCGACTCGATGCGGGATCCGTTGCTCGACTGGGTCGTCGAAGCGGGCAGCTCGTCCGCGGACGCGACGGGCGTCATCAGCGCGGTCGGAAGAATCGCCACTGCGAGGGCGACGGCCGTAGCCGAACCGATTCGCCGGAAGCCGTGTCGTCGAGATCGTGGCACGCTGTTTCACCTTTTCGTCGAGTTACACCGGTCGAGTTTCTACATCGGCCGAAGATGAGGTGACGTTACCTCGAGCAACCGACCGGGGAGTCACGGACCGGAGGAATCCGACACCCGATCGTGATGCTCCGGATTGCCGCTGCGGATTGCGAAAACACAGGCCACGACGACGATCACCGCCGTCACCACCCCGACCGGCAGCGGTGAATACAGATGTGTTCCCACGAGACGGGTGTCTGTGGTCTATTGGGTGCCCGCCCCGCGAAGGAGTCGATCGAGATGTTTCGTCGCACAGCCGTCATTGCCAGCGTCATTGCAGGTGCCGCCGCCCTCGGAATGGGTACCGCCAACGCCGACGAGTGGCCTACTCCGCCGCCGTATCCGAGCCCGACTGCTCCGCAGGACGTCGCCGGAGTGTTCCTCACGCCTCAGGACCCTGACTACTGGAATCCCTTCGTCAGCGAGAATCGACTGACCTCGCCCTACGGCAACAGCACCCGCATCGTGTGCACCGGATTCCACGGGGTGCTGCTCGAATGCTGGCAGGCCGATTCGAACGGCAACCCGCACAAGCTGATTCAGTTGAACATGGACTACCCGGGTTCGACGGGCCACCTGCTCCCCGGCGGCGGCCCAGGGCACTTCGTCTACCCCGGATTCATCCCTGGCGTCGGCTGACCCGGTCGACCTACTACGACTGAATCACACCAGTTCTCGATCGAGCTTGCCCAAGCGCGCTCGCACCACGAACAGCAGTCCCACCGCCATGGCCATGAAGGCACCCACCACCCAGAGGCCCGCTTTCGAGGTTCCCGTGGTGTCGAGCAGCCAACCCGTCATGTAGGGCGCTGCCAGTCCTGCCGATGCACCGATGGTGTTCACCAGTGCGATGCCCGCTGCGGCTCCTGCCCCGGTGAGGAAGGTTGTCGGCAAGTACCAGAAGATCGGCAGTGCGGAGAAGATACCGACTGCGGTGAGCGTGATGAACACCATCGTGAGGAACGGCGAGCTCATGTACATCGCGATCGGAACACTCACTGCAGCAAGGGCCGTCGGGGCAATGAGGTGCCACATACGCTCTTTGCGGCGGTCGGATCGTCTGGACCACGCGATCATGGCAACCGAGGCGATGAAGAACGGCACCGCGACGATCATTCCGTTCTCGGCAATCGAGAAGGTGGTGTCGAACTGCTCGGCAAATCCGGCGACGATAGTCGGCAGGAAGAAGCTGATCGCGAACAACCCGTAGCCGATACCGAAGTACGTCACGCCGAGTAGCCACACCGTCGGGTTGCGCAGTGAATCACGAACGGACCCGTGGCCGGACTCGGCCTTCTCGGAGTGCTCGGAATTCATACGCTTGTCGAGCCAGGTACGTTCATCTGCGCTCAGCCACTTGGCTTCACGCGGCCGGTCGGTCAGGTAGAACCATGCTGCGATGCCGAGCAGGATCGTGGGGATGCCTTCGACGAGGAACATCACTCGCCATCCCTCCAGGCCGAACAAACCGTGCCAGTACTGGATGATCGCGGCGGAAATCGGTGCACCGAATGCACTCGACAGAGGTAGTGCAACCATGAACACGCCGACGAGTCGGACGCGCACAGCCCTGGGGAACCAGAACGTCAGGTAGAGCATGATGCCGGGGAAGAAGCCGGCCTCGGCGATACCGAGCGCAACGCGGGCGATGTTCAGCCAGGTCGCGTTGGGTACAAATGCCATCAGGGCCGCAATAAGTCCCCACGACACCAGGATTCGAGCAATCCAACGACGCGCACCGAACTTGTGCAGAGCCAGGTTACTCGGCACTTCCAACAGGATGTATCCGACGAAGAACAAGCCGCTGGCGAGTCCGTACATTGTCTCGGTCAGGCCGAGATCCTCACTCATCGTCAACTTGGCGAACGAGATGTTCGTCCGGTCGATGTAGTTCAGGAAATAGGCGAGCCCGAGAAACGGAATCAGGCGCAGTGCGACTTTGCGCATCACGCGGTTGGCCATCTCGTTGTCCAGCGTCGCGGCGCCGGGCAGGTGGGTGCGTGACGTCATCTATCGCTCCAGTCTTTCGATCCGAGACCCACCACATGAGGCGGGCTCACACACTGTGCTCCCGCAGTGACCTGAGTCACGACCGTTTACTGACGAACCTCGAGCTCTCAGTTTCCTCTCTTTGTCGAACGCACCGTATAGGGCCCCTTCGGGCCGAATTCACCACGCGTACGCTCGGCCCATGTCGAGAGACAGCGTCCAAGCTGTGGTCGACCGCTTCGCCGATGAGCTCGGCAGATCGGTCGTCGTCAACGACCCCGAAGTACGAATGCTGTTCGCCAGCCGCCATTTCGGCGACGAGGACCCTGTTCGGATCAGAGCTATTCTGAACCGCGATGCAGGCAGCGAGGCTATCGGTTTTCTGCTGTCCAGCGGCATCGGACAATGGACCAAGCCCGGCAGGATCGACGGGTCCGAAGCGCTCGGTCTTCACGCCCGTGCAGGCGTGCCCATTCGCTGGAGGGGCGAGACGTTGGGCATGATCCTTGTAATCGATGCCGAGAAAACCGTCACCGATGCCGATCTGGCTCGAATCGGTGAGGTGGCGAACGAGGTCGCCCCGTTGATGGTGGTAGACCGAATGCCACTCGATTCGGGTCGTTCCGAGGCCTTGGTGACTGCGGCACTCGGGCCCGAGGAATCCGCGCGCGAGGGTGCCCTCGCCGAACTGGCTGTCGTACCCGGAGGTGTCCGCGTGGTCACCCTGGCCTTACGGCAGGGCAAGGACAACGACCTGACTGCGATCGCGCTGCGGCATGCGCTGGTCGCCGCTCGTTCCCGCAGTCGCGGCGATGCGCTGCACAGTGTGGACGGTGCCGCCGGGCACCTGGTGTACCTCGCGACTGCCGCACGCGATCTCGACACCGTCGTCGCCGAGGCCCGAACGATGGTGCGCGACGCAGCAGACGTGGCGGGCCGCGGTACGAGTGTCGAAGCAGGAATCGGGGCCCTGGTACCCGCGATGAACGAGGCGTGGCTGTCCGCACGGCAGGCCGGCCTCGCAGCCACCATCGCGCGCCGATTCGGTGAGGACTCGGTCGTGAGCTGGGAGCATGCCGGTGTCCTCGGTGTGCTGGCCAGGATCCCGACGCAGGAGTTCGACATCACCGCGGTGCCGCAGGAGCTACGCCGCCTCGCCGAGGTGGACCCGTCCGGCCGATTGCTCGATACGTTGCGGGCATTCCTCGACCACGCCGGATCGGGCCCGGGAGCCGCGGAGGCCCTGTTCATTCACCGAACCACGTTGTACTACCGACTCGACCGCATCCGCGACGCGGTCCACATCGACCTCGACGACGGCACCGTTCGTCTGCACCTGCACCTCGGATTACGCGTCGCCGATGCCATGAGAGCCGAGGGATTCGATCCGTTCCGGCCCCTCAAAGGGCGTTGACCGACGCGGCCGAATCACGAAGCTCCGCAGGCACTCCCTGCGGATAGAGGACCACTTTGCAGGCCTCACCGGACAGCATCCCGATGGCCGTTTCCACATCTTCGAGTTCCATACGGTGCGAGACCAGACGGGAAAGATCGACGCTTCCCGACGCCACGAGGCCGGCGAGTTCCGTCCACGAATCCCAGATCCGACGACCGAAACTGCCGCGCAGGGTCAGTCCCCGGCTGATCAACTGCCGTGTCGCGTTCAGCTCGAGAGACCGGTTGGTCAACCCGACGCTCACGATGGTGCCCTCACGGCGGACGACGTCGAATCCTGCCGCAAGCGCAGGGAGTGCTCCGGAACATTCGAGAACCAGGTCGACGCCCTGCGCCGCGCCGGTCCGTCCCCACACCCGCTCCACGAGATGTTCGTCCGGCGTCACCAGCGATCCACCCAGCTCGACTGCCATCGCGGCGCGGTGCGGGTTCGGTTCGACCACAAGCACTTCGGCTCCCTTCGCGCGAGCAATCTGCAGCGCGGCCAGGCCGACAGGCCCGGCACCACTGACCAGGACGTGTGCGCCGTCCAGATTCAGCCCGCTCCGTTGCACGGCGTGCATCGCGCTCCCCGCAGGTTCGAGGAGGGCAGCCGTCTCGAGTGTCAGCTCGTCCGGTAGACGGAAGCACGTCGACGCCGGGAGCACCACTCGCTCGGCGAATGCGCCGTCCATTGTCAGACCGAGCAAGTCCATCCGCAGGCAATTGTGGGCATTACCGCGTGCGCACTGGAAGCAATCCAAGCACGCGACGTGAGTCTCGACAGCAACGCGATCTCCCACGCGCAAGGTGGATACGTCAGAGGCAACCTCGATCACGGTGCCCGCGCATTCGTGCCCCGTGACTACCGGCAACCGCAAGCCGAGGTCGCGGACGGCCGGGCCGTACTCGTACGTCTCACGGTCGGTCCCGCACACCGACACTGCACCGACTTCGATGCGGACGCATCCACGCTCCAGGTCTCGCTCGCGGTAGTCGTTCACCAGGTCGAAGCCCGGAGCAGGTTCGGTCTTGAGCACTGCGCGCACGTCAACCCCTCATTCTGTGTCGATGTGCACTAAGTCTGTTGCAGCAGCCATCCCCGGTCATCGAGCCGAGAGAGGGGAAACGAGTCCAGCTTTCCTCCCGCTGTCGCAACAGCGGCATTCGAC
The DNA here is from genome assembly GCF_002258735.1 of Rhodococcus sp. WWJCD1. Lineage (NCBI taxonomy): Bacteria > Bacillati > Actinomycetota > Actinomycetes > Mycobacteriales > Nocardiaceae > Rhodococcus > Rhodococcus sp. WWJCD1. Next base: position 74,117 of record NZ_NOXY01000033.1, on the reverse strand, counting down.
AACGAGAGGAATTCGCTGCAAGTCCTCTCGTCCTGCGACGGTGCAACGCAACGTGGCGTACGACGACCATGACAGGGCGTGGGTACGTGATCCGCCTCACGCGACATGACGAGAGGACAGACGTGAGCGCACCGCACATCATCGGCTGGGCACATACCCGATTCGGGAAAAGTGATAGCCCGGACGTCGAGTCGCTGATCGCCGAGGTGTCGGTCAGCGCTCTCGCCGACGCAGGACTCGACGCCGTGGACGTCGACATCATCACCGTCGGCGTGTTCAACAACGGCTTTTCCCGGCAGGGGTTCGAAGGCGCACTCGTCGGTGCCGGTCAGCCCGATCTTGCTCTCGTTCCTGCTGTGCACGTGGAGAATGCGTGCTCCACCGGCAGCGCTGCCCTGTACACCGGTCTCGATCATCTGCAGGCAGGCCGCGGCCGAGTCGCGTTGATCGTGGGTGCCGAGAAGATGACGGCTACCTCGAACGACGACATCAACGACATTCTCCTCTCCGGTTCTCATCGGGCAACCGAGGAGCACATGGGCAGCTTTGCTGGTGTATTCGCCTCTCTCGCAGATGATTACGCAGATCGATACGGTGATCCGCGGGAGGCGATGTCCCGCATCGCAGCCAAGAACCACCGCAACGGTGTCGACAACCCCTACGCGCATCTACGACGCGATCTAGGGTTCGATTTCTGCGCAACGCCGTCGGACAAGAACCCTGCTGTCGTGGGCAGGCTACTGCGTACCGATTGTTCTCTGGTGTCCGACGGTGCCGCCGCCATGGTCGTCGCGCTACCGGATGTTGCTGCCACTGCACGCCGTTCGATCCGCATTCTCGGTCGTCATCAAGCCAACGATCACCTCGCGTTGGCCCGACGCAATGACGTGCTTGCGTTCGACGGTGGTGCTCGCGCATTTCGTGGAGCTCTTGCCGCCGCTGGGGTCACCCTCGCGGACCTGGACCTGATCGAGACGCACGACTGCTTCACCATCGCGGAGCTTCTGCAATACGAGGCGTTCGGACTCGCCGAGCCCGGCAAGGGCGGCGAGGTGTTGGCCGAGGGCCGCACCGAGGCAGACGGACTGCTGCCGGTCAATCGATCCGGTGGCCTGAAGGCGAAGGGGCATCCGCTCGGGGCTACGGGTGTCTCCCAACATGTCATGGCGGCAATGCAATTGACCGGTGAGGCCGGAGACATGCAGTTGCCGCACGCAGATCGTGCCGCCGTCTTCAACATGGGCGGCGCGGCAGTCGCGAACTACGCCACCGTTCTGGAGGGAGTCCGATGAGCATGCCGAGACGAGCTGCGAATCTGGCGGAAATACTGAGGCAAACCGCTCGGCGTCTCCCCGGCAGTACCGCCGTCGTGCACGGCACCACGAGGTGGACCTGGCAGGATTTGGATCGACGTGTCGACGCGTTGGCCGCAGATCTGCAGCGCCGTGGCGTCCAGAAGGGCGATGTCGTCATGCTCGACAGCCCCAACCATCCCGAGTTCATCCAGGCGATGTTCGCAACCTGGCGAGCGGGCGCTGTTCTCGCACCCGTCAATTCGCGGTTGCACGATGACGACGTCGTGGTCATCGCAGGGGTGTGCAGGCCCAGTGTGATGATCGGCCATGCGTCGACCACCTCGCACGTCGATGCAGTCCAGGCCGCGCACGGTGTGCCCGCGGGAGTCCTGTGGATCGAGAGCGAGAATGCCGGCTCCGTCGCCGGCATCGCGTCGACGACAACGCCCGAAAACCTGGCCACCTGGGCGGGAGATCCGGCCTGGTACTTTTTCACATCCGGCACCAGTGGCACCCCGAAGGCTGCAATTCTGACGCACGATCAGCTCGGCTTCGTCATCAACAATCATCTCGCGGATCTGATGCCGACCACCGACCGCCACGACGTCTCCCTCGTCGTTGCGCCGCTGTCCCACGGAGCAGGTGTGCACATGTTGCCGCAGGTTGCACGCGGTGCCGCGACGGTTCTGCCTGCGTCGGCAAGCCTCGTTCCCGACGAGGTCTGGAGCCTGGTCGAATCCGAGCGAGTGACCAACATGTTCACCGTGCCGACGATTCTGAAGGTTCTCGTCGACGACGGTGCAGTGGACCGGCACGTCCATTCTTCGCTCCAGCATGTGATCTACGCCGGCGCTCCGATGTACACCCCGGATCAGGAGCGAGCGCGCGCGGTACTCGGCGAGGTCCTGGTTCAGTACTACGGTCTCGCCGAGGTGACCGGCAATATCACCGTCCTCCCCAGTGCCGAGCACGGACGGCCGGTACCCGCCGGGCTCGGCGCGTCCACGTGTGGCTATCCGCGCACCGGCATGCTGGTCAGCGTCCAGGACGAGACCGGTCACGAGGTTCCGTCCGGCGACATCGGTGAACTGTGCGTCGCTGGACCCGCCGTCTTCGCCGGCTACCTCGACAACGACGAAGCGAATGCAAAGGCGTTCCGGGACGGCTGGTTTCGCACCGGCGACCTCGGCGTCATGGATACGGACGGGTTCGTCTACGTCACCGGCCGGTCGTCGGACATGTTCATCTCGGGTGGCTCCAACATTCACCCGCGCGACATCGAGGAGAAAATCCTCACCCACGACGCAATCGACGAGGTCGCGGTACTCGGTGTACCGGACCCGAAGTGGGGTGAAGTCGGTGTCGCAGTGTGTGTTCGCAGCACCGACCGAACAGTGACGGCCGAGGAGCTCACAGCCTGGCTCGGTGAGCGCATGGCTCGCTACAAGCTGCCGCGCTATGTGCTGTTCCGCGACTCGCTGCCGAAGTCCGGATACGGCAAGATCGTCAAGCGCACCATTCGCGACGAACTCGCCGAGCAGAAGTGGGGCCCGTACGCGGAGAAGTTGGGGACGGCGTTGTGACCGCCTCCACGGTACTGAAACCGCTCGTGCACCCGGGTGAACAAGCGCTGCAACGACTCGAGTCCGTTACGACGGGAACCGCGGTCGAGCGGTTGTCGTTGACTCCCGGACGCCGCCTGATCGACGCGATCGACGAGGCACTGACGCGCCTGGGTGCCGATTCGGCGCAGGTGGAACTGCTCGGTGGACCGTTGTCCCGCGTCTCCTTTTGCATTCCGGCACTGTGCACCGACGGTTCTCGCGCAGCCTGGTACAGCGAGACGTTCGAGACCGCAGCGCCTGCCACCATCGTCGCGGGGAGCGCAACGGTAGGTCGCCGCGACGGCGAACGCTTCATGCATTGTCACGCAGCATGGTTCGATGCGGAGGGTGCTCTGCGCGGTGGCCATCTCTGGCCGGACACCATCGTCGGTGCCACCCCGGTGGAGGCAATTCTGCATGCCTTCGACTCGGTCGCTCTCACCAGCGACGTGGACGACGAGACCGCGATGCCAGTGTTCACGCCTTCACCAACAGCATTGTCTCTCAGCAGTTCTCGTCGCGGCGTTATGACTCGCGTCCGGCCAGGAGTCGAAATCCACGACGCCATCCGGCGCATCATGGTGGACGCAGGAATGCGAACGGCATCGGTTCGCGGCAGCCTGGGCAGCCTCGTCGGTGCCACCCTGATTCGCGACGGCGGCAACGCTGTCGTCGACGGTCCGGCAACGGAAGTGACCATTGCCGGACACGCGAGTGTCGACGGTGACCGGCTCTCCGAGGCGCACCTGTCGGTCTGTGCCATCGACCGCCACGGCACCGTGCACACCGGCGAACTCGCTGAGCACGGCAATCTCGTAGCGGTGACATTCGAGCTTTTGGTAGAGGAGATCTCAGGATGACCGGCCGTCTGATAGGCAAAGTTGCGCTGGTGTTCGGTGCTGGTTCGAGCGGTGCGGCATTGAGCAACGGCCGCGCTGCTGCGTTGGCGTTCGCCCGCGAAGGCGCGACGGTTGCCGCCATCGACCGCAATCACACCGAAGCGCAGTTGACCGCAGCGGAGATCACCGCCGCTGGAGGCAGCGCGGTGGCGTTGGTTGCCGATGTCACCGACGAGCAACAGGTTCGATCGGTAGTGGCAGAGGCCATCGGGGCGCTGGGCCCACCGACCGTGTTGCACAACAATGTCGGCGTAGCAGGCGTCGGAGACATCACCGAACTCGATCTTGCACAGTGGAACAGATCGGTGGCCGTCAACATGACCGGAGTCTTCCTGACCTGCAAGCATGTCCTACCTGCGATGCTCGCGCACGGCGGCGGCTCGATCGTCAACGTCTCCTCCACCGCGAGCATCCGCTACACCGGCTTCAACTACCCGAGCTACAGCGCGACGAAGGGCGCGGTCAATCAGCTGACCGTCGCACTGGCCCTGCAGTACGCAAGCCAGGGCGTCAGGGTCAACGCGATTCTCCCCGGTCTGATCGATACTCCCTTGGTGACAGGCCAATTGGTGGACCCGAACGTTGCAGCCGAGGCAATGGCGGCTCGACACGCCAACAGTCCGACCGGAAGGATGGGCTCACCGTGGGACGTCGCCAACGCCGCAGTGTTCCTCGCCTCTGACGAATCGGCCTACATCAACGGCGTCTGCTTACCCGTCGATGGCGGACTGGCAGTGCGGGCACTGTGACCACCACGAAAACAAGTCTTGTGGTGCCCCTCGGATCGAAGCGACCTGTTGTCGCAGAGTCCGCGTGGATTGCGCCGAACGCATCCGTCGTCGGCGCGGTGACGCTAGAAGAGAACACGAGTGTTTGGTACGGAGCCTCGTTGCGCGCAGACGCCGAACCCATCAGCATCGGCGCAGGAACCAATATTCAGGACAACTGTGTGGTCCACACCGACCCTGGAATGCCGGTTCTTGTGGGCAACAGCGTGTCAGTCGGTCACGGTGCAATCCTGCACGGCTGCACCGTTGAGGACGGTGTCCTCATCGGAATGGGTGCAGTGATCATGAACGCAGCCGTTATCGGTGCCGGTTCGTTGATCGCCGCAGGGGCGGTGGTCACCGAGCGCACCGTGATTCCAGCGGGGTCGTTGGTTGCGGGTGTTCCCGGCAAGATCCGGCGCATGCTCGATGCAGAGACTGCTGAGGCGAACGGCACCAATGCCCACCACTACGTCGAACTCGCTCGAGAACATCGGGCAGCTATCGAGGATCTCCGATGAATGCGGCTAGCACCACCGACATCGCGGCTCTGGTCGATGCTCTACCTGCCGACATCGTCGTCGTAGACCGGGACATCGTCGCCGGCTATGCCCGCGATCAGTCCCAGTTCACCCACAGCGAGGCTCCGGCAGCGGTGCTCATGCCCCGCACCACCGCTGAGGTCGTGGCCTGCATGACGGAGGCAAGCAAGCATTCGATCGCAGTGATACCGCGCGGTGCGGGGAGTGGACTGAGCGGCGGAGCCAACGCGTCTGCCGACTCCGTTGTGCTGAGCCTTCATCGGATGACACGAATCCGTGAACTGGATACGGTGAACCGCCTCGCCGTTGTCGAACCGGGAGTCATCACTTCCGATCTGCGCACCACGGCATCGGAGGCCGGTCTTTTCTATCCGCCGGATCCAGGCAGCGTCACATTCAGCACCATGGGCGGAAACGTCGCAACCAACGCGGGCGGAATGTGCTGCGTGAAGTACGGCGTCACCGGAGATTTTGTCGTCGCTCTCGAAGTGGTATTGGCAGACGGAAGGGTGCTACGGACCGGCCGGCGCACCGTGAAAGGTGTTGCTGGATATGACCTGACGCATCTACTCGTCGGCTCCGAAGGCACCCTCGGCATCATCACCGAGATCACCGTTCGGTTATTGCCTGCGCCGCGTGCCCCGCACACCCTGGTCGCCGCCTTCCCCACTCTCGAGGGCACAGGTTCGGCGATATCGAAGATTTCCTCCGCAGGAATCACCCCATCGATGCTCGAAATCCTCGATCGCACCACGGTGAAAGCAGTCGACGATCTGACGAGGATGGGAATCGGCGACACCACCGCAGCGCTACTGCTGATTCAGAGCGACGAGCCCGATGCCGAATCCGTGGTGACCGCGCTGGAGTCCATCTGTACCGAGTTCGGGGCCGAGGATGTGGTCGTCGGCTCCGATCCCGCCGAGGCGGCGATGCTCCTCGAAGCCCGTCGACTCGCACTCCCTGCGCTCGAACGTCTCGGCGACTGGTTACTGGACGATGTCGCTGTTCCCTGCTCGGCCATCACCGATCTGATAACCTCAGTGGAAGAGATTGCTGCCGAACACGATCTGACCATCGGCGTCTTCGGGCATGCGGGTGACGGCAACCTGCATCCGACCATCATCTATGACGCCGCCGATCCGGCAAGCAGAGCCGCAGCGGTGTCCGCGTTCGATGCAATCACCCGTCGCGCCCTCGCACTCGGCGGAACCATCACCGGTGAGCACGGTGTGGGCAGGCTGAAGAGCAGGTGGCTGACTGTCGAGCATGACGAAGTGTCGATGTCGGTGCAGCACGCGTTGAAGAAGTCGCTCGACCCGCGCGGAATCCTGAACCCCGGCGCGGTTCTCGTCGCCCCCTAGTTGTACGGCTTGCGCGCCGTTGCCGGGTCGCCGTATGTGATGGCGCGTTCGCGTCGGGTTCCGGTGGCCAGGGTTGCGGCCCAGTTGATCAGCGTCCCGACGCGATTGCGGTTGCCGGCCAGGAACGCGATGTGGATGACGCCCCACGATACCCAGCCCAGGAATCCCGACATCTTCAGCGGCCCGGCCTGCACCAGTGCGTGTCCGCGCGCGATGTAGGCCGCGGTGCCGAGGTCTCGATACTTGAAATCCGAACGCGCAGAACCGGATACGTCGGCCGCGATCGCCGCACCCGCAGCTTTACCGCCCTGCATCGCCACTTCTGCCACTCCGGCGAGCTTGTTCAGCGACATGATGTCTCCGACGACGAAGACGTTGCGGTGTCCGGGGATCGACAGGTCGGGCTGCACGGCGATGCGTCCCGATCGGTCCTGCTCCACGCCCATCGCGTCTGCGAGTTGCTTCACGAACGGAACAGCTTCCACGCCTGCGGTCCACAGCACTGTGTGAGTGTCGTAGCGAGTGACCGTCTTCGGTTCGGCCTTGGCCGTCACTTCGACGTCGGTGGCCGTGACATCGGTGACGTGAACCCCGAGATGGGTTTCCACACCGACGGTGTCCAGAGTCCGCTGCGCCTTCTTCGTCAACGAGTCGGGGAACGATTCGAGTACGCGATCGCCGCCGTGAAAGAGGAGCACCCGAGCTTCGGACGGGTGGATCGAATCGAACTCCTTCGCCAACGCCCTGGTGGCGAGTTCCCTTATCTGGCCGGCAAGTTCGACGCCCGTCGGGCCTCCCCCGGCGACGGCGAAGGTGAGCCACGGCCGACGCTCCTCGGCGGTGGGGAGAGATTCTGCCATCTCGAAGGCGGAGATCAATTTTCGCCTGATTGCGAGGGCGTCGTCGAGGGTCTTCATGCCCGGTGCCCACTGCACGTATTCGTCGTGACCGTGATACGCCTGCTGCATTCCGACTGCCACGACGAGGTACTCGTACGGCAGCTCGAAGGTCGACCCGTCGAATCGACTGGCCGTCACCACTCCGCCGTCGCCGACGGTGATGACGGACGTCGCTTCACCCAGTGCCACGTAGACGTTCTTCTGTTTGCGCAGCAGGTGCCGTAGGGGGCTGGCGATCGAGCCCTCGGACACCAGACCGGTGGCGCACTGGTAGAGCAACGGCTGAAAGACGTGCGAGGTGCCGCGCTCGAGCACGGTCACATCGACGTCCTCGTTGCGGAGGCGTCGCGCAGCGTGAAGTCCGCCGAATCCGCCGCCGAGGACCAAAACCCGTGGACGTGCCATCTGAACGTTCTCCCTCGGACCGAACTGCGGAGATGGATTCTCCGAGTGTTCAGCGTACTCGAGCAGGCCCATCGCAACGCCAGTGCCGCACCCCCGAGGAGAGGGCGCGGCACTCGACATCGGTTCGGATCAGACGAGCAACCCTCGCATGGTGTCGATTTCCTGCTGTTGAGTTGCCACGATCGCGCGAGCCATCTGCTGCGTGTCCGCGTTGGAGCCGTCCGCGATTTCGGTGTTCGCCATCTCGATTGCGCCTTCGTGGTGCTCGATCATCATCGTCAGCCACTGGCGGTCGAACTCCGCACCCGACAGAGCAGTCAACGCATCCATGTCCTGTTGGGACATCATGCCCATGCCCGAACTGTGGTCCATTCCGCTCATCTCACCCATGTCGGACGAGGGTGCGGGCTGGCCCCACTCGGTGAGCCACGCGGTCATTCGATCCATCTCGGGCTGCTGCGCCGCCTCGATCGCCGACGCCGACGTCAAGATCTCGGGGTTGTCGGTTCGACCCGCGGCCATCGCGGCCATCTCGACCGCCTGCGCATGATGCCGGTACATCATTCGCGCAAACATCGCATCGGCATCGTTGAACACCTCGGACACGTTCGCCGATGCTGATGACGAGGCGGGCGAGGACGAACTCCCCGTCGGCGTGGAATCCGACGAGGTGTCGCTGCTGCAGCCGGCGATGAGAAGCGCGCTGACGGCGGCAGTAGCCAATGAAGCGACAAGCTTGGTATGCATGTGAATCTCCTTGCACGAGAGGTTGAAACAGGTAACTGAGATCTGTCGATCCGCCGGGTCGCGTGCCCACCGGGCTCCCTGTCACACTCGCAAGGTCACCGATCGGTCCAGCTCCCACAGAGTCCAGGGCGGTGCCCGCTCCGAGGCGAACTGGACACGACCACCGATGCCCTCCACGCTCGTGTACGTGACGTCGATGGCGTTGCCGGCCATGGGTCCCGACAGGGCGGGCCACGACGCCGTGGTTCCTGCACAGGGATGCATCATTTGATGTGCCGACGGACAATCGGGCTCAGCGGCCGCTACCTGATCCACGCTCCCGTGGTGGGACACCGACGCCATGGCGGAATGGGCCCCGCTCATGGATGTTGTCGGTGTCACCGAGTGCATGAGGAGCACCCCGAAAATCGACACAGCGATCAGCACTGTCGTCACCACGGCACGGCCCCGGCGGCCGTGTCGATCCACTGAGTGCATGCCACCGACGATAGCAGCGATACCCCCGGGGGGTAACTTGCGGGACTTCCGCCCGAAGTCGAGGGACTTCCGCCTCTGTCGGTGTGGGGTCCGATCCAGCCATGCTCGAGGCGTATCGGCACACGAGAAGTCAATGGACGGGAACACATCATGAATGCATCGAGCCGAGTCGTCGTCGGAGTCGACGGATCTGCCACATCGCTGGACGCGGTCCGCTGGGCAACACGCGAGGCCGTTCGACGCCACGCCCCGCTCGAGTTGGTCACGTCGTCACTGTTCGCGCCCGGCACCTACGGCGATGTCATCAGCCTCCGCATCGGGGCCTTCGCAGATCCGGATGTCGAGGCCAAGCGGGTCCTGACCGCCGCGGTCGACGTTGCGCACAAGACCGCGGCAGGCAATTCGCTGATTCTCGACACTCGTCTCGAACACGGCTCGGCTGCTCGCAATCTGACGCACTTCGATGTCGCGCCGGCGCTGATCGTCGTCGGTTCGAGAGGCCTGGGCGAGTTCACCGGCGGCCTGGTCGGGTCGGTCAGTACCGCCGTCGTGTCGCACGCGAAATGCCCCGTTGCAGTGATCAAGTCGAACATCGTCAGCGACGGTCCGGTCGTCGTGGGTGTGGATTGCACGTCCAACAGCCAGCCCGCCATCGGGTTCGCGTTGCGGGAAGCGTCGATGCGAGGCGTCGATCTCGTTGCGGTACATGCCTGGAGCGACCTCGAACTCGGGAGCGTCCTGACGCGTGACGACGAGGGTCCGTGGGTCGATTCCGAACTCGCCGAGAAGACATCGCTGGCCGAGAGCCTGGCGGGGTGGTCGATCGACTACCCCGACGTCGGAATCCGGCGAGTGGTGGTTCAGGACAGGCCGGTTCGTGAACTGGTCCGCGCGTCCGAGAACGCGCAGCTGATCGTGGTCGGTAGCCGTGGCCGGGGCGGCTTTGCCTCGATGCTTCTCGGTTCCACCTCCCGCGCGGTGCTGCACTCGGTCGATGTTCCCGTCGTCGTCGTGCCGACGAACCGATGAGCGCGTCCACTACCGAAACCACCTACAGCTCCGGCGAACTCGACGTGGACCTACGCTACTGGGCGGCGGCGAATTACCTCACGGTGGCGCAGATCTATCTGCAGGACAACGTGTTGCTACGGCACCCTCTGACCGTGGAGCACATCAAGCCCCGGCTACTCGGGCATTGGGGCACCAGCCCCGGACTGTCGATGATCTACACGCTGATCAATCGTCTGATCTGCCGAACCGGTTCGGAGTGGCTCTATGTCACCGGACCTGGCCACGGCGGCCCGGCATTGGTCGCGAATACCTACCTCGAAGGTACATACAGCGAGATCTACCCGGCCATTTCACTCGACAACGACGGTGTGCGTCGTCTGTGCCGCCAATTCTCCACTCCTGGAGGCATTCCGAGCCATGTGAGCGTGCAGACCCCCGGTAGCATCCACGAGGGCGGCGAACTGGGCTATGCACTGATCCACGCCGCGGGTGCAGCATTCGACAACCCTGATCTGGTGGTCGCCTGCGTCGTCGGCGACGGTGAGGCCGAAACCGGACCGCTGTCGGGCTCGTGGAAGATTCCGGCCTTTCTCAATCCAATTCGCGATGGTGGAGTGCTGCCGATCCTGCATCTCAACGACGCCAAGATCTCCGGTCCAACCGTGCTCGGGCGCAGCACCGACCAGTCGATTGCCGACTATCTCGGTGGTCAGGGCTGGGCTCCGATCTTCGTCGAGGGCGACGATCCGCGAGAGGTGTTCCCGGCGATGGAATTCGCTCTCACTCGCGCCCACGACACGATCCGCAGAATTCAGCATGCCGCCCGCGCCGGCGAACCGCACCACGGCATCGAGTGGCCCGCAATCGTGCTGCGCACCCCGAAGGGTTGGACCGGACCACACGAGGTCGACGGCAAACTGATCGAGGGAACCCACTGGGCCCATCAGGTGCCGCTGTCCGGTGTTCGTGAGAATCCGTCGCATCTTGCGCAGCTCGAGAAGTGGCTGCTCTCGTACGATCCCGGATCCCTCTTCGACGAGAACGGCACGCCGGCGACGTCCATCCGCGAACTCACTCCCACAGGAGACGCACGGCTCGGGGCCACTCCCCATGCCAACGGCGGTCTACTGCTGCAACCCTTGATCATTCGGGAGCTCGAGCAGTACGCACTCACCGTCGAATCCCCGGGGCGCACCTCGCACGAGACGACCACGGTACTCGGAGAGATGATGCGCGACATCTACCTCGACAACGCACAACCCAACGGCGGAGGTAACTTTCGTCTGTTCTGCCCCGACGAGACTGCGAGCAACCGACTCCAGGCCGTGTTCGAGGCGACCGACCGATGCTGGCAGCTGCCGACAACCGAGTTCGACGACAACCTGGCCCCCGACGGCCGCGTCATGGAAGTCCTGAGCGAGCATCTGTGCGAGGGCTGGCTGGAGGCGTACCTGTTGTCGGGACGGCACGGATTGTTCGCCAGCTACGAGGCTTTCGCCATGGTGAGTGTGTCGATGCTGATTCAGCACACCAAGTGGCTGCAGCACGCGAGCTCTCTCCCCTGGCGAGCGCCTGTCGCGTCACTGAACGTGTTGCTCACCAGCACGTGTTGGCGCAACGATCACAACGGGTTCAGCCACCAAGGTCCCGGCCTGATCGACGCGGTGATCCCATTGGCCCCCGAAGTGGTTCGCGTATGGCTTCCGCCGGACTCGAATACGCTGCTCGCCGTCGCCGACCACTGCTTCCGCAGCCGAGGTCACGTCAACGTGTTGGTGGTCGACAAGCAGAGCCATCCCCAGTATCTGACGCTCACCGAGGCTCGCGCGCATGCAGCAGCCGGTGCATCGCGGTGGGATTGGGCCGGTACCGAGAACACCGACGCGTCAACTGATCCCGAGATCGTGTTGGCGTGCGCCGGCGATGTGCCGACCGAGGAGACCCTCGCGGCCGCAGACCTTCTGCGTACGTGGACACCCGGGCTACGGGTTCGCGTGGTCAACGTCATCGACCTCATGGCCCTACTGCCCGTCGTCGATCATCCGCACGGGTTCTCCGACGAACAGTTCGTCGATCTGTTCACCGACGCGGTCGATGTCGTCTTCGCGTTTCACGGTTACCCACGAGCAGTGCACCAGTTACTGCACGGTCGCCCGAACGCCCAGCGTTTCCATGTTCGTGGCTTCATCGAACAGGGCACCACCACAACACCCTTCGACATGGTCGTGCTCAACAAGATCAGTCGGTACCATCTGGCCCTCGAAGCTCTCGATCGCGCATCGAGCGAACCGGACGGTGGCGCGGAACTTCGACAGTTCTGCCAAGACCAACTGACCCGACACGACACCTACATTCGAGAACATTTCGAGGATCTCCCCGAGATTCGCGAATGGCGGTGGTCGTGACGGATCGGCAGCTACCCGCGAGCGACGATCAATGGACAGTCGACACGGTGGGCCAGTGACCGGACGGTGGACCCGAGCAGCAGACCGCTGAAGCCACTGCGTCCACTCGATCCGACGACGACAGCCTGCGCGCGCAACGACACCTCGAGGATGATCTCGACAACGTTGCCGCGCAGTACTGTTCGTTCCACCGCTACGTCGGGATACTGCTCGCTCCAGCCGGACAGGCTCTCGGCGAGCACCGTGCGTCCGTTGAACACGATCGCGTCGGACCTGTCAGCCGCGGACGCATCGGGTGACGAGACGAGCTCATCGGTCGACACGTGCACTGCAAGCAGTCCGGTATGCCGTAGCGAGGCTTCCTCGAAGGCCAACCGAACGGCCTTCTGGTTGTGCGCCGACACGTCGACTCCGAGGACTACCGGACCTCGTGCCGAATGCAACTCGACGCTTCCCGGCACGATAGCCACCGGGCACTGCGCCTGCACGGCTACCGCCGTGCTCACCGAGCCGAGCAGTTCCGCGAAATAGTCGCCATTGCCGCGCGAGCCCACGACCATCATCGAAGCGTCCGAAGACTCGTCGAGCATGGACCGAATGGTCGGTCCGACAATCGATTCGGTCGTGATCGTCAGTGCGTTCGGATTCTCGACCGATCGCCTCGCCACCAGCGACGCCGACGTCAGAATCGACTCTGCGGCCGCATGCTCCGCGGAGCCGATATGGGACGGGAGCGCAACGAAACTGGTGTACAGGGCCTTGACCTGATAGGCGGACACCAGTTTCAGCGGTATGCCGCGCAATTCGGCCGCACGTGCGGCCCAGCCGACCGCGTCGAGAGACGAACTGGAGCCATCGACACCGACGACGACCGGAGACGAACTACGGGTACTCATGCGTGCGGGACGACGAGGACAGGGCACTTGGCATGCCGCAGGACCGTCGTCAACGTGCTTCCCGGTACGCGGTCGCGTTCGTGTCCCACCACCAGTAACTGCGCGGTATCGGACACCGCGACCAGTTCCGATCCCGAATCTGCCTCGGCGTAGACCGACGCCACTCGTACCGAGGGGTAGTCCGCACCGAAGGGTTCCAACCGGACGTCCATCGCCGATTCGGGGTGCAGATGGTCGACCGGACCACTGATGGCGCTGGCCAAAATGGTCGAGACCGTCTGGGTGTGCACGGCCAACACGCTGACCCCGCGCATCGACGCTTCGTGGAATGCCTGCGCCACAACGACATCCGATGCCGAGACCTTGACGTCTCCCAGAGCGGCGACGACTGCGCCGCCGCGCTCGGAATCGAAGGTACGCACGATCACCACGGGGTTCGGAGAGCATTCGACAACCGCGTGCACCATGGATCCGAGAACCCATGCAGCGAGCGAATTCTCGGTCGTGGTGCCCAAGACGATCAGACAAGCGGACGCGGCTTCGGACAACATCACGGTTTCCGGGCTTCCCTGCAGAACAATGGCCTCCACAATGATGGTCGGATCGCTCGTCTTCGCCATGATCGCGGCCTGATCCAAGACGGTGCGCGCGTAATCACCGTCCACGTCGGGTGCCCCGTACACCGTTTCGCGCTGCAGGTGGGGTTCGATCACGTGCACAAGTCGCAGCGACGTTCCACGCCCGCGCGCCTCTCGGACTGCGAAGCGGACTGCGTCGAGTGCGGCCGTCGATCCGTCGATTCCGACCACAACGGGTCCGGTGGTGTGTGCGATGTTCATCGGGTTCCTCTCGGTGGTGCGGCGAAAGGTTCGGCACCTTCACGGAGAACGCTACGAGCGCAACCTCGCTCGACGCAGCGGTCGGAGGTCACCGAAAGTGGTGACGAACGACTGCACCCGTCAGGGCAGCGGTACGGACCACGTCACGTCAGTGCCGCTTCCGGAGGAGCCTGGTCCGATGATCATCGACCCGCCGCATTCGACTGCACGGGCATCGAGATTGGACAGTCCACTGGCAGTGGTGTCCTCGGGCATACCGATCCCATTGTCCGACACGACGATCTGCAAGTCGTTGCCGACCGACAGAGTGACGGTCACCGTGTCGCCCTGAGCGTGATGAACAACGTTGCTGACCGTCTCGCGGACGACGGCAACGGCGTGGTCCGCGAGCTTGGTGTCGATGACCGACAACGGCCCGAACATCCGAACGACGGCACGGATAGGAACGTTCTCGGTGAGTTCGAGTACCGCCGCGTTGATGCGTTGACGCAACCGTGTTGCCGAGTGGGATGTGCTCTGCAGGTCGAAGATCGTTGTCCGGATGTCCTGCACCGTGTCTTGCAGGTCGTCGATCGTTCGCGACAACCGCTGCCTGATGTCCTCGGATTCGGTGCGCTGCAGCGTGCTCTGCAAAGCCAAGCCGGCAGCGAAAATTCTCTGAATCACGTGGTCGTGCAGGTCGCGTGCGATGCGGTCCCGGTCGGAGAGCACTTCGAGTTCGTGCATCCGGCGGCTGGCATCGGCGATCTGCATCACCAACGCGGCCTGGTTCGCGAAGTTCGAGACCAATTCCAGTTGGGAGTCGTCGAACGGTCCCCGACCCTCGGTGCGGAGCATCACGAGGACGCCACTGACGCCCTCGGCGACGCGGAAAGGTGAAATCAGCGCGGGCCCGAAGGCGGAGTCCAATCCCTTCGCCCCGTACTCGAGTCGCTCCTTTCGCAACGCCGTTCGACGTCGAAAAGCCAAACCCGAGCTCGAGCCCTCGATCGGGATGACTGCTCCGACAATGCGGTCGGATCCGAGTCCCTCGCCGACCGTGACGACCAGTTCTGTGACATCCTCGAACGGCTGGTCGGCGTCCTCGGGTACCGCGATGAACGCCGCATCGGAACCGGTGAGGTGCAACGCCTTACGAGACACCATCTGCAGTACCTCGTCGATATCCGTGCCGGCGAGGAGCTCGGTGCCGATGTCTCGAGTTGCCTCCATCCAGGCCTGACGTAGACGTGAGTCCTCGTACAGCCGAGAATTCTCGATGGCGATACCGGCGGCGGACGCCAGCGCCTTCGTGACGACCTCGTCGTCCTCGGTGAACTGCTTACCGTTCTTCTTCTCGGTGAGGTAAAGATTGCCGAATATCTCGTCGCGCACGCGAATCGGTACGCCGAGAAACGTTTTCATCGGTGGATGGTTCGCCGGGAATCCCACCGACTCCGGGTGTGCCGAGAGGTCGTCGAGGCGAAGCACTTTCGGCTGGTCGATCAACAGTCCGAGCACCCCGCGGCCAGTGGGAAGTGGGCCGATGGCGACGCGGGTGTCCTCGTCCATGCCGTGATTGATGAACGCGCTCAAACCATGACCGTCGCCCCGTACGCCGAGGGCACCGTATCGAGCGTCGACGAGCTCGACGGCCGATTCCACGATCGAGCGCAGCGTGACTTCCAGATCGAGACCGGAGGTGATGACGAGCATGGCATCGAGCAGACCGTCGGCCTGAACTCGGGCATCGGCGATCTGGCCTATCCGGTCCTGGACCTCGGCCAACAACTCACCGAGCCGCAGCTGCGGCAAGGACAATCCGGAATCTTCATGTCGATCACCCATCACGCGGCCCCGGTTGCCCTGTCGCCGGAGCGGTATCGGCGAGTTTCGACGCGTACACCGCAGCTTGGGTGCGACGTTCCATGCCGAGCTTGGCGAGCAGCCGCGACACGTAGTTCTTCACCGTCTTCTCCGCCAGGAACATCCGGGCGGCAATCTGTCGGTTCGTCAGGCCCTCACCCAGCAGATCCAGCAAGGTGCGCTCCTGGCTGGTCAAGTGGTCGATAGGTCCGGGGGTCGCCGTTCCGGACCGCAGTTTGTCCATGAGCGCCGCTGCTGCACGATTGTCGAGCAGCGACCGACCGGAACCGACGTCCTTGATCGCTCGGGTCAGTTCCATGCCGGTGATGTCCTTGACCACATAGCCGCTCGCGCCTGCGAGTATCGCGTCGAGCATGGCCTGATCCTCGGTGAACGAGGTGAGCATCATGGTCTTGAGATTCGGCAGACGATCGAGAAGTTCGCGGCACAGTTCGATGCCGTTGCCGTCCGGCAGGCGCACGTCCAGCACGGCAACGTCCGGCTGCAGGGCCGGAATACGGGCCAGGGCCTGGGCGCAACTGCCCGCTTCACCGATGACCTCGAGGTCCGGATCGGAGTCGATCAGGTCGATCAGACCGCGTCGCACGATCTCGTGATCGTCCACCAAGAACACCGTGACCACGGCGGCACCTCTCAACTGCGTCCACAGTGGACGCCTCGACTTCTGAGCCTACGTGTCGCGGGCACGGCCAACCTGACCTTTCGTCACCGAAATGGGAGACCAAAGTCCTTTGTGTCGGTGTTGTTGTCCTGCCGCGCCCGATGCTGTGCGAGGCGTCTGATGAAGGATCCGACACCACGACCGAGGAGGTCACTCGATGGGTTCACTACCGACCGTCGTCGGAGTCGACGGATCAGCTGCATCCTTGGATGCCGTGCGCTGGGCAGTTCGTGACGCACGGCTACACCTGTCCGATGTGCTTCTGGTCTCGGCGATTTCGCTGCCGAAGGCCCTGACGGGGGTGGGCATTCTGCCCGAACCCGTTGTGCAGCAATCGAGATCGGAGATCAGAAGAATTCTGGACGAGGCCGCGGAGCTCGCGGCCCTCGAGAGCGCGACGGTCAGCGTCTCGTCAGAGAACTCGGCGGTTGCCACGCTGCTCGAACTCTCCGCGACTTCTCGCATGGTGGTGATCGCCACCAGGGGCCTCGGCGGCACCGAGCAACGATCGCTCGGGTCGATCGGTTTCGCCGTCACCACTCATGCTCGATGCCCGGTCACGGTCGTCCGCGGTTGGCAGGGGGAAGGCCTGGATCACGCCACTCATCCGGTGGTCGTGGGGGTGGACGGCACGAAGGCGAGCGCTGCGGCGCTGGAGCTGGCCTTCGAAGAAGCCGACGTTCGATCGGCACCGCTCACGGCGGTGCACAGCTGGTCCGACGCGGATCTGACGGTCGGGGTTCCGATACGGGGACTGGAATGGCCGGCCAATCGGCCCGCCGCGGCAGATCAGCTCGCCCGGATTCTCGAGCCGCACACACGTCGCTATCCGATGGTGTCGGTACGAACGGCAGTGGTCAAGGACCGGCCGGTACGGGCACTCCTCGATCACGCGCAGGGCGCCCAACTTCTCGTGATCGGCAGTCACGGGCGCGGAGGTTTCCCGGGAATGATGCTCGGCTCCACCAGCCGAACGGTCATTGCTCGCGCATCGTGTTCGGTGACCGTAGTTCCCGATGCTGCCCGCAACCCATCGACGACAGCATTTGCCGCCGAGCAGGTGCCATAAGGCCCTACGCGGACCACACGCCGCCCAGCAGGCTGTTGCCATGAACGAACCCATCAACGACAAGTCGCGAACCACTCCCCCGATCGACACCCTCCAGGTGCGCGGCGCGAAGCTGACCGAGACGGTGAAGAAGTTGCTACACGACGGCAACATCCGGCGGATCGTGGTGAAAAACGACCAGGGTCACATCATCGTCGAGATACCGGTGACTGCTGGGGTTGCGGTCACGATCGTCGCACCCGTCCTCGTTGCGGTCGCCGCAATCGCCGCAATCGCCGCCGTGGTCGACGACTGCACCATCGAGGTCCATCGCATCGATGAACGACTGCCCACGGCCTGATTTCGCGCACGCCACTCGACACCCGAGGACATGATGATTGCAACGGCAACAACAATATTGGTAGGGACGTTCGACCGATCGAATTTGTCGTGGTTCGAGTGGACCGTCTACCGACTCGTTCGCGGGAGCTGATCCACGATGAGGTACGCGATCGAAGTACGCGCGCTGAGCAAGAGTTACGGCGACAAACTCGTCATCGACGACTTGTCGTTCGATGTCGAACCCGGGACGGTCACCGGCTTTCTCGGACCCAATGGATCGGGCAAGTCCACCACGATGCGGTTGATCGTGGGATTGGATCGCCCCAGTGCAGGCACCGCACTGATCGGCGGCGTCGAGTATTCCCAGTTGAGCAAACCTCTGCTCACCGTGGGAACCCTGCTCGACTCCGAGGCCGTCCACCCGGGGCGGTCGGCGTACAATCATCTACTGTATCTCGCTCGGACGCAACGACTTCCGTCCAATCGCATCATCGAGGTTCTGGAACTGGTCGGCCTGCGCGATGTCAGCGGCGAACGCACCGGATCGTTTTCACTGGGCATGAGGAAGCGACTCGGGATTGCCGCAGCACTACTCGGCGACCCGGCAGTGCTGATCCTGGACGAGCCGATCAACGGGTTGGATCCGGACGGCATCTACTGGATGCGCAACCTCATGAAGAACCTGGCAGGAGAGGGGCGAACGGTCTTCGTATCCAGTCATCTGATGGGTGAGATGGCGCAGACTGCAGACCATCTCGTAGTCATCGATCACGGCAAGCTCATCGCAGAATGTACTCCCGCGGAGCTGATCGCTCGCAGCAGTCGAGCATCGGTGCTGGTGTCGTCGTCCGATTCTCCGGGTCTCGCCAACCTTATTGCGGCGGCAGGGGGTTCGAGCGATGCCCTCGGCCACGACGAACTCACCGTTCGCAATCTCTCGGCACACCGAGTTGGGGAACTCGCCCAACAGCAACACATAGCGATCTATCAGCTGACCCCGCAGGAGGCATCGCTGGAAGAAGCGTTCATGACTCTCACCCACCTCGACGACGTCGAACACGACCGATCACTCGTCACCCACTCTCGCGGACAGGGGACCCAATGAGCATCACCGCAACCAAGCCCCCCGAGAGCGAACATCACCGCGTCGATGCTCTCGGATTGGTGACATCGGAGTGGACCAAGCTGATCTCGCTGCGCTCGACGATATGGTCCCTGGCCGCGTTGGTGATCGTCACGGTGGGCTTCACCGGATTCTTCACCTGGTTCACGGTCGCCTACTGGGACAACGTCGATCCGGCATCACAGCTTCAGATCGTCACCGACCCCGCGCGCCAGATTCTCGGAGCCGGATTCCAACTCGGTCAGTTGGCGGTATGCGTACTCGGCGTCCTGGTGGTCACCAGCGAGTACGCGAGCGGCACGATCAGGGCCAGCCTACTGGCGGTCCCCTCACGGATACCGATGCTGGCGGCCAAGACCGGTGTGTTCATGGCCGTCGTATTCGTCATCGGTGACATCACGGCCTTTCCCACATTCTTCCTCGGTTCCGCCATCATGGATTCACGTGCCTCGGTGTCGCTGGGCGATCCCGGCGTGCTGCGCGCGGTGATTGGCGCCGGCCTGCACCTTGCTCTGCTCGGTGCCATGTCCGTCGCCGTCGGTGCCATCGTCCGTCACACCGCGGGTGCCATCACGGGCATGATCGGATTCGTTTTCGTACTGGCCCCGCTGACCCAGCTGATCCCCGGCACTGTCGGCAGACACATCCAGGCGTACCTACCGTCTCAAGCCGGCAGCCTGATCGCCTCACCTCGGCAGGCTCCCAGCGATTTGCTCACTCCCTGGCAAGGTTTCGGGGTCGCAGCACTGTGGACCGTCCTGCTACTCGCCCTTGCAGCGTATCTACTGCGCCGACGAGACGCGTGAGAAGCAACCCGTCGATTCACAGCCACCACCCGAGTCACACACCGATGCAAAGGTTCTCATGACAACGTTCGCCGGATTGCCCGCACACATCCTGCTCGTCCATCTCATCGTCGTCCTCGCACCGTTGACGGCATTACTGGCAATCCTGGCGGCGTTTCTGCCGGCCGTCCGGCGTCGATTGGTGTGGTTGATCCTCGCCTTTGCGGCCATCACCCTGATCGCAACCCCGATCACCACCGATGCCGGTGAGTGGCTCGAGAAGCGTGTCGACGAGAGTGGAGCCCTGGAGACCCACACCGAGCTGGGCGACACAATGATCTATTTCGCCGCGGCGCTGGCCGTCGTCGCGATCGCCCTCGTGGTGCTACACCTTCGCGAACGCACACACCCGGTAACGAGCAAACCCGTAGTCGTCGCGGTTGCGGTGCTGGCTCTGGTGGTCGGGGTGGGAACGATGGTGCAGGTCTATCGAATCGGCGATTCAGGTGCACGCGCAACCTGGGGAGACACAAACCTGAACGAGCAAGGCGGAGAGTCGGAATGAACGAACTCGTCGAGTCGGCCGGTGGCGCAGCACTCATCGCGTTCCACGTCCTGGCCTCGATCCCTCTGCGACGATGGCGTACTACGTGGGGTGCGACGCCGGCCGAGGTCGACGAAACACTGCCCGGCGACGAGCGCGTGCCGCACCCGGCCTGGCAGTACACCCATGCGATCGATATCGACGCAACGCCGGAACGCGTGTGGCCATGGTTGATTCAGCTCGGCCAGCAGCGGTCAGGTTTCTACAGCTACCGCGGACTCGAGAACATGGTCGGCTGCAACATCACGTCAGCGACAGGAATCGACCCTCGATTCCAGACACTTACGGTCGGTGACACCGTAGTCCTGCATCCCCGATCACCATCTCTGACTGTGGCCCTGGTCGACGACGGAACCGCTTTCGTGCTGTTGGGTGCAGACCCGGGCTCTGCCGACCGGGCGCTCTGGTCGTTCCATCTACGCGCCGTTGCCGGTGGTCGAACTCGACTGATCGAACGGGGAAGATATTCGCATGCAGCATCAGTGAAGAGTCGCTTGACCTTCGGCCGCTACTTCGTCGAACCCATCGGATTCGTCATGAGCCGAAAGATGCTGCGCACCATCGCAGCGAATGCGGCAACGCCGCAACACGTCTAGTTCTCGAACTACTCCCCGCCCAGTCGGCGGAGATTGTCCAGAATGTCGTTGACCCGGCTCATCAGCACGCTGCAGCCAGACAGCGCCCGGGCAGCAGTGCCGCACAGGCCAATGCCCGCGGTCCGCCGCCCGACCAACCGATGGTGAGGAACTCGTCGATCCCGAAGTGGTCCAACACCGTTACGGTGTCGGTGGCGTCATCGGCAACCTGGGCCGTGGTGGCACCGTCCGGGCGCGGCGTCGAGCCTCCGTAACCTGGCCGCGAGTAGGAAATGACCCGCAGTCCCTGCGCCGCGGCGGCACGTTCGAGGGTCGGGAACGGCACAGCGCCCTGCGGGGTTCCGTGGTGATAGACGAGAGGAAACGCGTCGGCCGGCCCTGCGTCGAGTACTTCCAGGTTGCGGCCGTCATCGGTCGGGATTCGAAATGTAATCGTTCAACTCCTGTCGGTGGCGGGATCGACGAGAGTCAATCCCAGAAGCTGCTGGACCGTCTCGGTGTTTCCTCGCTCGCCGGCGCTACGCAGAACTACCTGCGCCGCAGGCGCGCTCATCAGCGGTGGAATAACGAGCAGCGTCACATTGTCGCCGTCGCGGGTACGCACACCGAGCGTGTGGTGTGGCTGAAACCGGTATCCGTCCAGGTGAATACTTCGTGCGCCGACGGTGACGCGTCTCGGTGCCTTCTGCCACTCGTCGAGGCGGTAGAGAACTCGGTCGATCGGACCGAGTCGCTCTGTCAGTGCGGCAACGAGATCGGGAGCCTCGTAGTCGAGGTCGTCACTGAACGACAGCCACGCTCCGTCGACTTCACCGGAAGAACCGACACTCGAGTCCGGCGCTGTCAGCGTCAGACGCCGATCGCTGTCGGAGGGCAAAGAGTAGTCGGCCCGATCGTTGCCGCTCGGTGTTCCATTTGTCATGACGGGCCCTTCTCGGTGGGATTTCTGCAGTCCAGTCGCACGCTATCGAGATGCAGTTTCAGTACGGAAGAGCACGAAGTACCCATTCGATGGGGACTGTCGGCAGCCGGCACGATGAACACCTTCGGCGACCGGCGGGGGTCCTAAGTCCCTGTTTCGGGGCGCTCCTGACGGGCAGAGTCATCGTCAGTGATGTTCACGAGCAACCACCGACAGGACCGACCGGCATGACACTCTCCCTCGCACTCGCTTTCGCTGTCACGGCATTGTGTTTCGCAGTGCTGCGGTCAGATATTCGCACTCCCGCCTGGGCGAGAGCGCGCACCGTTGCCGGTCCCGACACGTTGGAGGAGTTGTTCGCTGCGCGGTACGCACGTGGCGATATCGACTTCGCTCAATACCGCACATCCATCGATCTCCTGACAGCACAACTCCATTGCTGACCGAACGCCGACCCTCGAGAAAGAAAGCAGAAGGCATCATGCGCATCCTGATCGCGACGGCAAGCCGTCATGGTTCCACCCGTGAGCTCGGGCAATGGTTGGGTTCGTCACTCACCGCGCGGCTGGCGGACACCGCCACCGCGGCGACGGTCGATGTCCGCGATGCCGCCGATGTGGACAGCATCGCCGAGTACGACGCCGTCGTACTCGGAAGCGGCGTCTACATGGGCCGCTGGCTCCGCGACGCCCGGTCGCTGGTCACCCGTGAGCAGTCCGAACTCGAGACCAGGCCGGTGTGGTTGTTCTCCAGTGGACCGATCGGCAGCCACACACCCTCCGCGACCACGTCGAAATGGAGCGAGGCGTCCTGGGCGATCGAACACAAGGTGTTCGGCGGCAAGCTGGACCGATCGACGTTGTCGTGGTTCGAGCGCGCGGTGGTGCGGATGATCAACGCCGGTGACGGAGACGATAGATCCCACGCCGAGGTCGACGAGTGGGCCGGTGCCATCTGCAATACCTTGGCCGCCCGAACAATCAGCCCACGATGACGACGCTCGTCCACAATCGCCCTGTTTCCCAACCTCTCCGGAAGTCATCATGAATATTGCTCTGACAGCCCTCGTCATCATCGCCGTGGTAGTGCTGCTCCTACTCGCCTCATCGGTTCGTGTCATCAAGCAGTACGAGCAGGGTGTGCTCTTCCGACTCGGACGCGTTGTCGGAGTGCGAGATCCAGGCCTACGACTACTCATCCCGATGGTCGACGTACTGCACCGCGTGTCGCTGCGCATCATCACCAAACCCATTCAATCCCAGGGGATCATCACCCGGGACAACGTCAGCATCGATGTGTCCGCAGTCGCGTACTTCCGGGTGATCGACGCGACCAAGTCGGTCGTCGCCATCGAGGACTTCTACGCCGCCATCGATCAGATTGCGCAGACCACGTTGCGCAAGGTCGTCGGACAGCACACGTTGGACGAGACACTGTCCGAGACCGACCGTATCAACCTCGACATCCGCGAGATTCTCGACGTCTCGACCGTCGACTGGGGCGTCGAAGTCACCCTGGTCGAACTCAAGGACATTCAGCTGCCCGACAGCATGAAGCGTGCCATGGCCCGCCAGGCCGAGGCCGAACGCGAGAAGCGCGCCAAAATCATCAATGCGCAGGGTGAGTCCCTCGCGGCGGCTGCGCTGGGCGATGCGTCGGACATCATGATGGCGCACCCGCTCGCGCTTCAGCTGCGAAATCTGCAGAGCCTCGTGGAAATCGGCGTCGACAAGAACACCACGGTCGTGTTCCCCGCCCCGCTGATGAGCACGATCGGCGAACTCGGCGCTTTCCTCTCCCGGGAAGCTGCTGCCGCGCAACCTCTGGTTCCCGACACCTTCGTAGCACCGTTGGTGCCCGATGCAGTCTGACCCAGCACATTCCGACCCAGTCCATCGACGAACGATCAGGAACGGAAGATCATGACGAACAACTCATCGGCCAAGGGACGCATCGTCGTCGGCGTCGACGGCTCACCGTGCTCGATTCTGGCCCTCCAGCGCGCACGTCCCATCGCCGACGCCTTGGGCTGGGGAATCGACGCGGTGGCCGCGTGGCAGTACCCGTCATATCTGGGTGCGGGGATCGCCGGTGAGCTACGTCCCGACGACGACGCCAGGAAGTTCCTGGACGACGCGATCGAGGCAGCGTTCGGCAGTGAGGAACCTGCCGATATCAAGAAGGTTGTCACACATGGCTATCCGTCACAGATTTTGATCGAGGCGAGTGCCGAGGCAGAGATGCTCGTTGTCGGAAGCCGAGGCCACGGCGGATTCACCGGCCTGTTGTTGGGATCGGTCAGTGCACAGTGCACCGAACATGCACACTGCCCGGTACTCGTCGTTCATTCGAGGGATCATCACTAGCGGGGCCGCCGTGCCTGCACGGTCGCATATCGCGACGGTGGCCGTGGCATCGGCGTTGATCAGAGTGCGGGAACTGGAGCGGTCGATCGATTTCTACACGTCGGTCTTCGAGTTCACCGTTTCCATCCGGGAGTCCGATGCCGCACTGTTGCTGGCTCGGAACGGCTTTCAGATCTACCTGCACGCGGATCCTCTGTCGATGCCGCGACCGGTGACAGCTCTGGGAGTCAGCGAAATCATGTGGTCAGCCCAGCGCGCGGAGTCACTCAACGAGATCGGGACTCGATTGCGCAAGCATTACCCAGCGACGTACATTCACACAGCCGACGGGGTCAGCTATGTCGACGGGTGCGATCCGGATGGGAACAGGGTTCTCGTGGCCTATCCCAGCCCACTCCAGTTGCCGCGCAGCGTCATCGAGCATCGATTCCGCTGATCGCGGGCCATCACACGCCGATCACGGCCCGGGCGGGGGGAACCAACCGCGAGCGTCACGCAGGATTCGGCGGGCGACTTCGATTGTCGGTGCCCCCGATTGCGCAGCCAACCGGTGCAACTCCGCACGAGCTTCTGCCGCGCTGCGCCCGCCCGCGATGATGACTCCGATGGCCCGATTCATTTCGCTCACGGCTGCGAGAGTCCGTACCGCCGACTCGATCGAGGTGGAATCGCCGGTACCGCTCAGGTGACCGTCGAGAACGGCGGAGTCGCCGGTGAGCCCGAGTGAGTAGCTGACATCTGCCGCGAAGTCCACGAGAGCGCCGGCCGTGCTGGACCGAATGAGCAGGACCTTCTCGGCACCGGTACCCCGCGGCTCGGTAAGTGTGAGTCTGAGCGACGAAACAACCACGAGATCGTCACTGTTCGCCGTCGCCGCCGAGACCTCGAAGCGCTCACCGTCCACCATCATGGTGAGGGTTATCGAGACGACGGCCGATACGGCCGCGTCGATATCGGAGGACAGTCGGTCGACCAGTTGTGCGAGGTCGACGGCAGAGCTGTCGAGTGCTGTGGTCAATTGCGCCAGATCGGCGAGCAGACGAGGCTGCAGTTTCATCGAGAATCCCGTGCGGCCCGGCCGCCTGATCGATTCTTCCGTAAATCCTGGCACGATGGATCTCCATCGTCCGGTGAGGGTGCGAGGCGAAAGTCGGAGTCCATGCCTCGGGTGCACCCGCGTAGATGACGCTACGCGCTTTTGTTCTGTCTATGTGTGTCGGCGACGCGACCGTGCTGCCTTCATCGCCTCGGAAACCATCGATTGTGCAACCACAGCAATTTTCTTGTGCTCGGTCTGACTGATGTCCCGAAGCTTGTCGTACCCCTCGGCGTCGCTGCATCCAGTTCTACTGATCAGAATGCCGATGGCCTGGTCGATCACCGCTCGACTGCTCAATGCCTTCTCGAGCTGTTCCGTCAGCTGTACTGCGCTGTCCAGCGCGCGCGCATTCTGCACCGAGATCGCCGCGGGAACTGCGAACAGTTCCCCCAGCTCGGCCGCTCGATCGTCGAAGGCGTCCGGTTTGTGCGCGTAGACATTCATCGCACCGAGTACCACGGATTTGGTCATCAACGGTAGCGACAGCACACTGTGCACACCCAACTCGCCCACTCGGGGTCCGAACTCCGGCCATTGCGGGTCGGCATCGAGAGAACCCGACCGTACGGTGATTCCCTCGGCCGCCGCTGTGATGCACGGTCCCTGGCCCAGTCCGTACTGAATATCGTCGACTACACGGACGAAGTCTGTGCTGGCCACAATCGTGGCGGGCGAATCCGGATGCAGAAGCGTCAGCCCTGCCCCATCGGCCCCCGGAATGGCGCGCACCGCGAATTCGGCCACGTGAGAAAGGGTTTCCGACAGCGACATCGTGCTCATCGCCAGGCGACCGAGCCCCGCGAGACTGGCCCTGAAGTCGTCTTCGAACCCGTCGGATACGGATTGCTCGGAGCCGGCGTGACCTTGGTCGGGGTCGGCCCGATCCGGGTCACCGGTGTGCCCTGCATTCATCGCTGCTCGATTCGTTGTGGGCACACACGTTGGTCGAGCACGTGTCTGCCCACTGAGAACCCTACGGCGTGTGGAACCGTACGGGAACATCCACCGGTGATCCGAGCTGGATCGACGCTCAGGCGGGTGCGTCGATGGGGACGGTGTTGATCAGCTTCTTGTTCACGAATTCCTCGATGCCCGACGAGGACAGTTCGTGACCGTAACCGGACTTCTTGACGCCGCCGAACGGGAGATCGGCCCGCGTCCAGGTCGGATGATTGACGAAGACCATGCCTGTGTCGATCTTCTGGGCGAGAGCCTGTCCACGTTCGATATCGTCGGTGAAGATGGAACCGCCGAGCCCGTAGCTCGAGTCGTTGGCGATGCGGACGGCGTCCTCGGCATCGGTTGCTCGGAAGATCATCGCGACGGGGCCGAAGAACTCCATGTCGTACGCCGGGTTGTCCGAGGACACCTGGGTGATCACCATGGGTTGCACGAAGGCACCCGAGGAGGGAACGGGTGCGCCGACCTCGGTGACGATGGCACCGTGTTCGCGCGCGATCTTGGCCTGTGCACGGAGGTTGTCGGCAGCGCTCTGCGACGACATCGGTGGCAGAGTCGTCGTCACGAGTAGGGGATCTCCTGCGTTCAACCCGGCCATCGCGTCGAGGAACTTCGCGGTGAATTCGTCGGCCACGCTCTCCTCGACGATGATGCGTTTGGACGCCACGCAGCACTGTCCCCCGTTGTTCATGCGCCCCCACAGCGCCCACTGCACGGTCTTGTCCATGTCTGCGTCGGCGAGGACGATCAAGGCATCGGTGCCGCCGAGCTCCATCGTCGACTTCTTCAAGTTCTTGCCTGCCCGGGCCGCGACGATCGCGCCGGCCTGTTCGCTTCCGGTGAGCGCGACACCGCGGACACGGGGATCGTCGATCAACGACGAGATCTGCTCCTTCGTCGCATAGACGTTGGAGTACAGGCCTTTCGGTGCACCGGCATCGAGGAAGAGCTTCTCGAACGCGGCGGCCGACTGGGGAACGATGGAGGCGTGTTTGACGATGACGACGTTGCCCGCCATCAGATTCGGTCCGGCCACACGGGCGAGTTGGTAGTAGGGAAAATTCCACGGTTGGATGCCCAGCAGAATTCCCAGCGGCTCGCTGTGTACCACTGCGTTGCCGGTCTCGCCCGGTGCCGACGGCAGGGTGCGGGGAGCGAGAAAGGTCTCGGCGTTGTCGGCGTAGTACTCGAGAATGGACGCGGATAGCTCCACCTCACCGAGGCTCTCGGAGAACAGCTTTCCCATTTCGAGGGTGAGCAGGTGGGCGTACTCACGAGCGTTGTCGCGCAGCAGAACAGCCGCTCGCTTCATGACGTGCGTTCGTTCGGCGAACGGGACGTTCTTCCACGACTCGAAGGTGGATTGGGCCTGGACCACCACATTGTCCAGCTCGTGGTCGGTGATGTCGCGGAACGTGGCCACGGTCCGGTTGGTGAAGGGGTTGGTCGATGCGTAGGACATATCGGCTCCTGCCGTGAGGTTACCCCGTCAGGCGACGAGGGTTTTGATTGCTGAGAGAAGCTGCACCAGAGACTGTTCGGCATCGCCGAACAAGGCCCACGACCGACTGCGCGGTCATCGAGCGAACCAGATCGGAGTCGGTCGCGGTGTGCAGCAGTCCGACGAGGAACTGGCCGGGACGCATCGACGCCACGAACTCCGCTGGGGGCCTACCCACGCAGGTGATGGCGTCCGCGGTGTCGATGATCTTCGAAGCCGAACCGATCTCGGCCCCGGGGGTCTCGTATGCGGCGTCGGATATCCATGATCCGGTGCCCGCTCCCGCCTCCACCATCACGCGCACGCCATGCGCGGTGAGCCGAGCAATCGAATGCGGGGTCACACTGACCCGGTGTTCGCCGGGGGCACGCTCGCTGAGCGCGCCCACGACAATCAAGGGTTGCGTCATCAGAACTCGAAAACCTGACGAGCGGTGACGCGTCCGGCCATCAGGTCGTCGAAGCAGTCGTTGACCTCGTCGAGTTTGCGGGAGACTGCCGATACCGTTGTACGACCGGCCTCGTGCAGCGCGAACACCTCACGCAGATCTTTCCTGGTGCCGACGATCGAGCCGAGTACCGAGATTCCGCCGACGACCGTCTCGAAGATCGGGACCGGGAACACGCCGTGAGCAGGCATCGACACGCACACCAACCGACCTCCGCGACGCAGTGACCGGAAGGCCTGATCGAAGACGCTGGGGATGACTGCCAGCACGATGGCGACGTCGGCACCACCGAGATCCTGGATGGCCTCCACCGGATCGGTGGTCGCCGAGTTGACGGTGTGGTCTGCCCCGAGTTCACGTGCGAGTTCGAGTTTCTCGTCCTCGATGTCGACGGCGGTGACGAATCCGCCCGCGATCTTGGCGTACTGCACCGCCATGTGGCCCAGTCCGCCGACGCCGAAAATAGCCACCCGCTGCGCCGGTGTGACGCCACCGACCTTGACGGCCTTGTACGTGGTGACGCCGGCGCAAGTCAGTGGAGCCGCGTCGAACGAGGAGATGCTGTCGGGAACGCGGACGACATATTTCGCATGGGCCACAGCGTATTCGGCGTAGGCCCCGTCGATCGAGTAGCCGCTGTTCTGCTGCTTCTCGCACAGAGTCTCCCACCCCGATACGCAGTGATCGCATTCGCCGCACGCCGAACCGAGCCACGCGATGGCGACCCGCTCACCTATTCTGTCTTCGGACACCTGCGATCCGACCGCCTCGATCACTCCGACACCTTCGTGCCCGGGAACGAACGGCAGGGTCGGCTTCGCTGGCCAATCCCCCTGCGCAGCATGGATATCGGTGTGACATACCCCGCACGTCTCCATCTTCACCAACACCTGCTCGGGCGCAGGTTCCGGAATCGGGATGTCCTTGACGACCAGGGGTCCGCCGAACTCGGTGACAACAGCAGCTTTCATCGTGGACTACCTCCAACTATCGAAACCAATGCCGTTCTCGACCATCGAGCAATGCACACTGTCGATGGTCGGCGCTCCCGCGATCGGCATGTAGGGCCGGAAGTCACCGCCGGTTCGGGACGTATCCCGAACCGGCGGGTCGGGAGTCGAAAGGTCTGAAATGCAGGGGCTTTCGTCCCTGGTGCTCGTCGACGACCTGGACGACACTCGGCAGCATGGATACTGCTGCACACTCCCGATCGAAGACCTGCGAGCGATGAACCTGTGGAGAAAACACCCGGGCGTCCGAACCGGCGATGCACTGACCACCGGTGAGCGAGCGGCGGATTACGTCCGAAACGGAATGGGCTCCTGGCCCTTCGTCTTCCTGTTTCTGGGCGTGATGGCGCTGTGGGCCGCATACAACCAGAACGACGGATTCGACCCGTACCCCTTCATTCTGCTCAACCTGTTCCTGTCGATGATCGCCGGACTTCAAGGAGCAATTCTGCTGATCTCGGCCAAACGCGCAGACTCGGTGAGCAGTGAGGTTGCCGTTCACACACTTTCGAACACCGCCCTACTCCAGGACATGATCGAGACCAACACCGTCTTGACCGAATCGGTGGCTCGGTTGGCGGCGGAGATACACGAACACGTCTGCCCGTCAGCCCAGCGTGCCGGTGCAGGGAATACTCAGAAGGTCACGAGCCCGGCTTCCCAGCCGTGAGACAGGCAAGGATCTCTCGTGCCCAGTTGCACACGAGAACCCAGTCACGAAAGTCTCCGGCGACCGCGCCGGAGACGACGAATATCTGACGTTCTCCCACCGAGAGCCGTTCAGGATCGAGCTTTCCAGGAAACGTTCGGTGCGCGACGGCATGCAACACCGCTGCTGCGTGCGCGGCATCGGAGGTGACGTTGACCGGCCTGTCGCTCGAATGCAGCGGTCCACAGGAAAACAGCCACACGGGAGGATGCGCCGACCTCGATACCCTGTCCACCAGAGCCTTCGCATTCGGAACCCAGCGATCGGAGTAGACGGCGCTGCCGATGACCAACGCGTCGTAGTCGTCCACTCGGATCACGGATTCCGGTACACGTATGTCGACGTCGACGCCATCGTGTTCGAAGACTCGAGCCATTTCCTCGCCCAGGGTGTGGGTCGCTCCATGCCGACCCGCGGTGCAGACCAGTATTCTCATGCGTCGTCCGATACGAGATGCGCGGACTTGCCTGCGGCAACCGTTATTCGCCATCCGCGGAGAGCGATGACGAGCCCCAGCACACCGAACGATCCCTGCAGCCAACTCGTCTCACCGGTCACGGCCGGTTGCACGACAATCCAGGCCACGAGGAGCACTCCGGCTATGTGGGCCATGGGACCCGACCGTCCGCCGCCTGCAAAGGCAGATGCCGCAGCAAGCCCCATAGGAATGCCGACGACCAGTACCAGTGAAAGTGCTGTGAGCGTCACGGGCAACCCGGATTGCAGGTCGGGACTCAGATCGATTGCACCCGAGGCGAACCCGATCGCACCACCGAATGCATTGATCGACACGCCTCCACAGACAGCCCCCAGCCACGGCCATCGTCGATTCTGCACGGTGAGCACTCGAGTCGTAGGCATCATCTGTTCAGTTTGGTCGCGGCGCGATGCGTGAACTAGGGCACAAGGTCCCTGCTGGGCGGGGTGATTCAGCGACCGAACAACGACCGGATGCTCCGACGCTCCTTCGCGGACGGCGTCGAATCCTCACTGCAGGTGCAGCGATCGGCTGCGGCAACCGTACGCATGAAGGAGTCGACATGTTTGCCGCAACCGCCCCAGCCGGTCCTGTGGCATTTCTTGCAGGTGACGGGGTAACACATGGGAATCCTCCTGGTACGAGTAGGTCGAAAGTCAGGCCGGAACGTGGGTTTCGGCCCACGCGTCGTATCCGCCGAACAGATCCGAGACATCCTCGAATCCCTGCGCTCGGAGCAAGGATGCGGCCACGCTCGAGCGCCATCCTCCGGCGCAGTGCATCACGATCGGTTTACCGGTCGGCACCTGATCGAGGCGAGTTCGCAACTGTGCCAGCGGGATCGGGATCGCTCCCGGTATCGTGCCGAAGTCGCGCTCACCCGGGTTGCGAATGTCTATGAGTGTCACCTCCTCCGCAGCGAGCATCAGGTCGAGCTGCTCGACAGTGGTGCGCGGTGCCGTCTCGACCAACGTCGCCAGCTCGGTTGGAAACGCACCGTCACGGCCGATTCCGAGGTATCCGGTCACGTTGTCGGATCCGATTCGGGCCAACCGCAGCGCTGCCTCCTGCTCTTCGCCCGGATATGCGATGAGCAGGATACGACCACCGACCTCCGCGACCATGCCGCCGGTCTCGGCGAAGCGACCGTCGAACCCCACGTTGATCGATCCGCGCAGATGACCGGCAGCGAAGTCGTCCACACTTCGTGCGTCGAGCACTCGAGTGCCGGCGGCGAGCTCGTCTCGGACCTCGCCCGGCGTCAGCGCAGGGATCGTACGGCTCGGAGACAGCAGTGGGTGCACCTGCTTGTTCATCGCGGCGTCGGCGGAGAAGTACGACGGCGCGGCCGGTTGACCGTCGGTGACGAGCGCAACGAACGCACCCTCGGTCATCGGCTGCACCGACGGGTTGCTCGCGCGTTGTTCACCGATGGTGGATGTGAGCTCGGTGGACAGGTTCTTTCCACAGGACGATCCTGCACCGTGGGCGGGCATGACGACGACTTCGTCGGGCAGCGTCAGCAGCTTCTCGTGGATCGTCGAATACATCGCACGGGCCAGGTCTGTGGTGGAGCCATCTCCGAGATTGACCAAGTCCGGACGTCCGACATCTCCGATGAAGAGGGAATCACCGGTCAGGACCGCGGTGGGTGTCGCGCCGGGGCGCTCCCGAACCAGCACCGAGATCGACTCCCAGGTGTGACCGGGCGTCGAGAGGATTTCGAGTTCGACGTCGCCGAGGGACAACCGCTCCCCGTCGCGCAGTCGCCGGATCGGGTAGTCGGTCTCGGCTGCCTCGCCGAAGCCGATCCAGGCACCGGTCGCGTCGACCAGTTCGAGGTGCCCCGAAACGAAGTCGGCATGGAAGTGAGTGTTGACGACCCCCTCGATGGTGAGTCCGTACTCGGCGGCGTCGTCGAGATACTCGGCGATGTCGCGACGCGGATCGACGACGATCGCACGTCCGGTGGTCTCGTCACCGATCAGATACGAAGCGTGGGAAAGACATTCGAGGTAGTACTGCTCGAGGATCACGGATTCCTCCATCTTGCTGTCGCCAGGCGCGATTCACGGGGCGATAGACACAGTGTGTAATACCCCCTAGGGTATGTCAAGTACCCCCTGGGGTATGGCAACGACTCTACGAAACGAAGTGATTGCACGATGACAGTGGCTCTGGCGCTCGGGTTCGGCGCAGTGATCGGAATTCTCCTCGGCCTACTCGGTGGAGGCGGATCCATTCTTGCGGTCCCGGTGTTGGTGTTCGCCCTGGGCCTCGGCGTAGAGGAAGCGATCCCCATCTCGCTGATCGTCGTCGGTACCGCCTCGGCGGTGGGAGTGATACCGAAGCTGCGAGCCCGCCGCGTCGAATGGCGACTGGCGGCCGTGTTCGCTGCGACCGGCATTCCAGCGACCTTCGCCGGCAGCGCACTCGGCCGGTTGCTTCCGGAGAGGATCTTGCTGCTCGGCTTCGCAGCCGTGATGGTTGCCGCAGGAGCTCGAATGCTCGCCGAGCGAGGAGATATCGGAACAGCCTGCAAGACATCGGCATCGGGCATCAACTGGAGACACTGCGCTCCACGTTCGATTCCAGCCGGCCTTGCTGTGGGATTCATGACCGGGCTGTTCGGCGTCGGAGGCGGCTTCCTCATCATTCCAGTGCTCGTGCTGATGCTCGGCATCGAGATGTCGGTCGCGGTCGGCACCTCGTTGGTCATCATCGTCGCCAACTCCGTCGCAGGCCTGTTCTCACATCTGAGCGGTACCACCATCGACTGGTCGATCACCTTCGCCTTCGCAGGCACTGCGATAGTCGGCTCCCTTCTGGCCGCGCACTTCGGAACTCGGGTCGATACCGCACGCCTGCAACGCCTGTTCGCCTACCTGGTGTTCGCCGTGGCCGGGTACGTCGTCATCGACGCGGCGTTTCTGAGCTGACCTCGATATCGTCCGGCCCCATGTCGAGCCGGAACGGTGGGTATTCGTCGGTCATCAAGGCCGCATAAGCCGCGACGCGAAACACCCACCGGTTGATGCCGAGCACCAGGTCGAACAGGCCTCGCGGATAGCGACCGGTGAACAGAAGCGTGATTCCGGCGATGAGGACGAGCACACCGAGGACGGAGCCGAACAGATACGGCTGACCAGTGGGGCCCGCGTCCCCGCTACCGGCCAACCGGAAGCCTGCATACCAGCCGCCGGCCAGCAGGGAGAGCACGAGGTAGTGCGGTATCGCCAGCAGCCACCACTTGATCAATACTTTGCCGCGCGAGAGCCTTTCGGGGTACTCCACCGTAAGGTCGGCCGGATAGTCCGCGTGATGCAGGGTGAAGGGTGGGTATCGATCGGTCCCCAGCGCCGAGTACGAGTAGAACTGGACCCGCCACACCCATCGGAGAACGCCGACATTGAAGTGGAACAGCCCGCGCGGATACCTTCCGGTGAACAGGATCGCCACGCCGGCAACGAATGTAGTGACGACAAACCCTGCCGCGAGGAACAACAAGACGATGTAATGTGGCACGGCCAGAAGCCATTTGACGATCCACAGTCCCCGGGACAGAGACACGGGACGTGTGCCGGTGAGCACCACCGGATATCGAGAATGTTCGGTAGCGCTGAGCAGGGCGTGAGGTTCGTCGAGTGGTTCCGATTCCGCGACGGTCTCGGGAGCGGCACGCTTCCCGAGACCGGCTGCGCCGAACACGATGGATCCGACGCCGAGCACCAGAAGGATCGCCGACGCTGCAAGTACGGATGCCGCCACCGGTCCGAGTGATTGCACTCGAACGCCTGCGCTCACGTCCACGTCGACGCCGGCGCTACCGTCGGCATTCATGACGACCAACGTCCACGAGCCACCCTGTGGCTTCCACTCCAGTTGTGTTGTGCCAGTGCCGGTCGAGCTGGCCGACCACCATGGCTGATCCAGCGGTGAAGCGGCGGTGCCGTTACCGGGGACCGTGTCGTATCGAGCCCGGAAGGGAGCGAACTCGACATCGGTGACCACGGTGTGCGCCACACCGCGAAGGTAGTCGCGGACATCAGCCGTGGGCGCGATCCCGATCAACACCTCGCGAGCGGGATCGGACGACGTGACCCGAGCCGAGACCGTCACCCTGTCCGACACCTGCGGGTCGATCGAATCGACAAGGGCGACGTCCTCGGACACGAGCGCCCTCGAGGCTGTCGTCAGTGGTGCAGTCGGCAAACTGATTCGCCCCTCGTCGTCCTGCGCTACGTAACCGAAGAACAGAAGTACGCCGACACCGAGCACAGCGAAGGCGACGAGTGACACCACACATCCGATGACGAGTGCGAAAACTCTGTTGATTCCCATAACGGGCCCTTCGGTCGGTACAACTCGTGCGGTGGGGTCATCGGGCAGCGTGGACGACGCTACGAGGCCGCACGGGAGGACAGAGGGGCCTTCGGTAACAGGCTTGCCGACGAAAGGCCCTACATCGCTCAATCCGCTCCGGGCACGCTCGAGGGAGGAACTCTTCCCGTCCACGACCGCGAGGTAGCCGATCTTCATGACCATCACCGACGCAGGACCGACCACCCCGCTGTTGAACGACGAACTGACATCCGTCGCCTCGATGCTCACCGCGAGGTTTCCCGATCTGACGCGCGCGACCGTCGAGGATGCAGTCCGCACCACCTACGACCGGCTGAATGCAACCGCTCGCGTTAGTGGCCACCTGATTCCGCTGACGTCCAATCGTGCCCGGGTAGAGCTCGACCGCCTACGAGCCGAGCGTGCAATCGATGACGACCTGGAGGCCGTCTCGGCCCGGATACGCCGCACCCTGCCGCCCATGGCGGGACGATCATGGTGAGCACAGAGCCGCGACCGCTGCCCGCACAAACCCCGATCGCTTCGGCAGACGCCGCTCCCGGATTCTGGGCGAAAGAGGACTGGGGTGACATCGTCGTCGCACTCGACGGCACCCAGAAGTCTCGCGCCGCACTGTCGTGGGCTGCAGGTCTGGCATCGGTCACCGGGGCACGTATTCGGCTCGTGCACGCGCTGACACCCCGGGGATCGACGCGGTCGTCGGTGCGACTACACGGTCGACGTCTTCTCCGATCTGCTCGCAGTGAGCTCTTCTGCCTCGATCCCCGGATCACGATCGATTCGATTCTGACGGACGACCCGATTGCGTCGGTTCTCGGCGCACTGTCGCACACTGCTGATCTACTCGTCATCGGCGGTCACGAATCGGGCCCGATTCGCGATGTACTGTTCGGCCGCAACGCAACTCGTATCGTTGCAGAATCGGCGTGTCCGGTTCTGGTGTGGCGCCCGCAGCACCCAGATGTCACGCCGGATTCTCCGGTTGTCGTCGGCGTGGACCTTTCGGACTCCTGCACCCGAGCGATCGAGGCCGCCTTCTGGTTCGCCGACGCACTCGAGGTCCCGCTCACCGCGCTGCACGTCGGTTCGCCTCACTATCGGTCCGCCGCGAAAGATACTGGACTGGAGCAGATTCGAGCACTCAAGTGGCTGGGCGGACGCGTCGACGCCGCTGCGTCCGTGCATCCCACGGTCGCCGTGCATCTGCATCTGCTCGACGCGTCCGCAGAGCACGAGCTACGACTCGCATCGACTACTGCACACCTGCTCGTGGTGGGCAGCCGCGGGACCGTTCCATGGACGGGTCCCTTCACCGGGTCGATCGGCCAGTCGCTGGTGCACGCGTCGGGCGGTCCGATCCTCGTGGTGCGCTGAGTCCTCGTACTGCCGACAGCCCCGGCTCATCGGGACCTTGTGCCCTTACGGATGTGTTACTCGACGCCGGAGACTCGTGGAAGACGAATTCAATTCAGGTAGGAGTAGGTGACGGGGCATGTTCACAGAACTTGTTCATCGGTGGTGGCGACGAAATCCGTGGGTCTCCAATCCATTGATGCGACTGCCCGACAGAATCGAACGAACGGCAGTCGTCGTCGGTGTCGCGGTACTTCTGCTGCTGATTCCCGTCGCCGCAACAATCGGTTCGGTGACCTACAGCGACCTGTCGCTGCGGTCGCAACAGCAACGGGCACAGTACGTTCTGGTCGACGCCCGTGTCATCGACGCCACGAAATCCGCTCGGCCAGATACCGACGGCGTCACGACCGTGGCCGGTACCGCGATCGTGCAGTGGAGCGCGCCGGACGGGTCACTGCGCTCGGGGGCAACCGACGTACCCTCGGCGCTACGAATCGGTGACACGACTCCGATCTGGCGTGATGCGGACGGGAATCTCGTGCGCGCCCCCGACACTGCTGCCGGTGCCGTCGTCAACGGTGCTGCCACCGCCGTGTTCGTGTGGTTTCTCGGGGCAGTCGTCATCGCCGGCCTTGTCTACCTCACCTCTGCGGCAGGTGAACGTTCACGAATGCGGCAGTGGGACAGAGACTGGCAACGCTTTCTACAGGCCCGCGATCATCCCTCACGTTAGTGCCGTCAAACCTTTTCCCAACACCATTCGAAGGATGAACCATGCCTGCAGTCGTCGAGTGCGATCCGTCAGGTCCGACGGCCGTCGGTGCCGCACTGATCCACGAAACGCACAGTGCTTATGTTTTTCTACTCGGTGATGTCGTCTACAAGATGAAGAAGCCGATCGAAACCGAATTTCTCGACTTTCGTACGGTCGATTCCCGATGGACCGCGTGCGACCGGGAGTTCACGCTCAATTCTCGATTCGCGCCCGATGTCTATATCGGAATCGCCGAGCTCACCGATCCGAACGGCGGGCCCGCCGAACCACTGTTGAAGATGCGTCGTCTGCCCGACTCCACTCGACTGTCCACTCGCGCTGCAGCCGGCGATGATATCGGTACTGTCATCGACCTGATCGCGCGTACGATCGCGGTCGCCCACCAGACCAGCCACCGAGGCACCCGCATCGACGACGAAGGCAAACAGAGCGCTCTCGACGAGCGGTGGCGCAACAACATCCGCGAACTGCGTGTCCTGGCGATCGGCGTCCTCGACACCGCACTGGTCGACCGACTCGAACGTCTTTCCTCGCGCTACGTCGCCGGCCGCAGTGCCCTCTTCGATCATCGGATTTCTCGGGGCTGCATTGTCGACGGTCACGGCGACCTTCTCTCGGACGACATCTTCTGTCTGCCGGACGGTCCCCGAATACTGGACTGTCTCGACTTCGACGACCGACTTCGCTTTCTCGATGGAATCGACGACGTCGCCTGCTTGGCGATGGATCTGGAATTTCAGGGCCGCCCCGATACGGCGCGACGCTTCGTGGCGTCGTACCTCGAGGCGACCGAGGACAATCCTCCTTGCTCTCTGATCGATCACTACATCGCCTACCGCGCCACCGTGCGCGCCAAGGTGGCCTGCCTTCGCTTTCATCAGGGTCATCCGTCTTCGCAGACCGACGCGCTCGCCCACGTGCAACTCGCGCTGGACCACCTGGCGTCGTCGGCGGTTACCGTCACGTTGGTGGGAGGCCTGCCGGGCACCGGCAAGAGCACGGTGGCAGCCGCACTCGCGGAACGTACCGGGGCGGTGGTGCTGTCGAGCGATGTGGTGCGCAAGGAGAGCGCTGGGCTCGACCCGCAGTCTCCGCATCCGGCGGCCGTCGGATGCGGGCTCTATACCGCCGAGAGAACAGCAGCCACCTATTCCGAGCTGATGCATCGCGCGCACGAGCAGGTAACGATGGGCCGTTCGGTCGTCATCGACGCAACGTGGAACGAGAAGCAGACGCGGGAGCAGGCGCGGACCCTTGCCGTCACCACGCACAGTGATTTCGTCGAGCTCGAATGTCGAGTTCCGAAAAGTATTGCCGTAGAACGTATCGCGACCCGTCCGCGGGGAGCGTCGGATGCATCCACCCACGTGTACGACGCCATGGCCGGCTCCCGATGCCCTTGGCCGAGTGCATCCGTGATCGACACTGCCGGAACCGTTACCCAATCACTCGCTGCTGCGTGCATTCGATGACACATTCGAACGCGGAATTCGGAAGGGCATGGCGCACAACGGTCCCAGGGTCGGTGGACAACAGTCCGCTACAGCTCGTAGAAGAACGCCGTCCGATTCCGGGACCAGCAGAACTGTTGGTCTCGGTGCAGGCCTGCGGGGTATGCCGGACGGACCTGCACGTCGTCGAGGGCGATCTTCCGGTGCACGCCCCTCACGTCGTCCCCGGGCACGAGATCGTGGGGGTCGTGTCCGCCGTCGGGGTCGATTCGGTCACCAGTTTCCACGTGGGCGACCGCGTGGGCATCCCGTGGCTTCGGCACACATGTGGAACCTGCTCGTTCTGCACCGCAGGGAAGGAGAATCTCTGTACCCGATCTCGTTACACCGGTTGGGATCACGACGGAGGCTTCGCAGAGTGGGCGGTTGTTCCCGCTGACTACGCTCTCGCGGTGCCGGACGGATACCGCACCGATGAACTCGCTCCCCTGTTGTGTGCGGGCATCATCGGCTACCGAGCACTGCTGCTTGCCGAGCTCCCCGAGAACGGGATACTCGGCCTCTACGGATTCGGGGGCAGCGCACATATCGTCGCCCAGCTTGCTCGCTCGACCGGAGCCACGGTGCACGTGATGACCAGAGATCCTGTCGCTCGCGAGCTCGCACTGTCCCTGGGTCTCGATTCCGCGCAGGACACGTTCGCTGCGCCTCCACAGCAGCTGGATGCAGCCATCGTGTTCGCTCCGCTCGGCGAGATCGTCCCCGCGGCGCTCGCGGCACTCGTCCCGGGCGGAACTGTCGTTCTGGCCGGCATATACATGACCGACGTTCCGATGCTGAACTACCAGCAGCACCTGTTCCACGAAAAGCGTTTGCGCAGTGTCGAAGCGAACACCAGAGAGAATGCACGGGCATTCCTCGAGATCTGCGGTCGAATCCACCTGACGGTGCAGACCACGGTCTACCCGTTCGATCGCGTGCCGGAAGCCCTACGCGACCTGCGACACGGCCGATTCGCCGGTACCGCGGTCGTCGTGATGTGACCGGTGTAAGAAGTGCCGAGTGTCCTCGAAAGGAGAGCATTTGTACCGATGTCGAGACTCGTGTCGAGTCGTACGCTGAGGACTGTCGTCCGGTAGATCGTCGACACGAAATACTCACGTTCGAGGAGACGATGACATGACCGATCTCGACATTGAATTCCGCTCCGCCGGCATCGACTACGAACGAGCACTCATGTGCAGCCCGTTGGCTGCACAATTGCGCGTGGTCGATCGTCGAATACAGTCGATGATGGACGAGCAGGGGGCTCTGCACCCTCGAGACCTGGTTGCGTCGGCTTTGCCGTCGAGTCGACGCCCGAGCCTGAACTCTGCCTGACGTCGTCGCGGTCGCATGACCTTCGAGACGCTTGCCCTGTGTGCCGCTGTGGGATTGTTCGGCCCACTGCTGGCGCTGCCGCGCGGGCTTCGGATACCCGTCGTCATCGGAGAACTCGTCGCCGGAATTGCCATCGGCCACACCGGCTTCGGCGTCATCGATCCGAGTGAACAGACACTGAGCTTCCTGGCGCAGGTGGGGTTTGCGCTTGTCATGTTCGTGGCCGGCAGCCAGGTTCCCATTCGTGACCCGCGACTACGGGTCGGCCTCCGGGTAGGCGCTGTGCGGGCTGTGGCCGTCGGGCTGCTGGCCACCGCGCTCGGCTGGGCCGTCTCCGCCGCATTCGATTCACCACACCTCGGTCTCTACGCGGTGCTGATGGCTTCGTCCTCGGCCGCGGTCATCATGCCGATCGTCGAGTCCAGCAAGACGGCCACACCCGGGCTGATGTCCCTTCTGCCTCAGATCGCGCTTGCCGACGCAGTCTGTATCGTCGCGCTGCCCCTCGTGATCGATCCACCGCGCGCCGTCCCCGCCGCGCTCGGATCGGCGGCGGTCATCGCAACTGCCGGCCTGATCTTCGTTGTCCTGCGCCACTTCGACCTCACCGGACTGCGCCGCCGAATCCACCACGCCTCTGCCCAGCGCAAGCTCGCGCTCGAATTGCGCCTCAACCTGGTTCTGCTGTTCGGCCTCGCGGCCCTTGCGGTCCACACTCACGCGTCGGTGATGCTCGCCGGCTTCGGTTTCGGTCTGGCCGTCGCCGCAATCGGAGAACCGAGACGTCTGACGAAACAACTGTTCGCCATCACCGAAGGTTTTCTGGGGCCACTGTATTTCGTCTGGCTCGGAGCGTCCCTCGATCTGCGTGCCTTGGGCAGTCATCCGGGCATGATCGTGCTGGGACTCGTATTGGGAGGCGGTGCCGTGGCAGTGCACGTTGCCATGCGCCTGACCGGCCAACCCGCCGGACTCGGGATACTCGCGGCAGCCCAACTCGGCGTTCCGGTTTCGGCAGTGACACTCGGCGCGCAAAGCGGCGTCCTGGCTCCCGGTGAGGGCCCGGCCATCGTGCTCGGAGCCCTGGTGACCATCGCGGCGGCGGGCGCAGCCGCGCGGGTATCGGCCCGTCGCGCAGTCTGACTCCTACGGTCCGCGGCGGCGCAAGGCATTTGGGTGTTTCGAGTTACCCGAGGTGGGGAAT
The DNA here is from genome assembly GCF_002258735.1 of Rhodococcus sp. WWJCD1. Lineage (NCBI taxonomy): Bacteria > Bacillati > Actinomycetota > Actinomycetes > Mycobacteriales > Nocardiaceae > Rhodococcus > Rhodococcus sp. WWJCD1. The sequence continues at coordinate 32,924 of NZ_NOXY01000033.1, read as the reverse complement.
GTGGGTCGTGGAACGATCGGCACGACGCGAAACGGATCACGACGATGACAGATGACCAGGTCTGGCGCCTCAAGGGTGCGTGCATCGACGACATGGATGCCTACGACTCGCAGCAACTCCCCCGCCATGGACGCAAGCGCGCAGAAAAGGCATGGCGACTGTGCGCCGATTGCCCGGTGTTGCGCAACTGCGCGGAGCAGACGGCGCGCGATATCGAGTCGGGTCGCATTCCGGTCGGCGTTGTGGTCGCCGGTGCCGCTTACCACGACAATGCGAGCAACGGTCGCCGGACCGATGCGTACCGCACTCTCGAATTCTTGATCGGACGACCGCTGTCCAACCCTGCCGCCTGATCACCCAGTCGTTCGATAACACTGCGGTCACGGAAAGCTACGAATTCGGTAACGCCAACAGCTCTGTTCGACGCGAATTCGGTGTGTCTTATCATGCCTGACCTGCGTCGGAACAAGTTGCGCAACAATGCTTCCATGACCGCAGCGCACGTAACCCACTTCGGGCTGCCGGACGATGTTCAGAGGGCACTCTCGCAGCGAGCACCGATAGAACAGGCGAAGGGAATGTTGATGGCAATACATCGCATTTCTGCCGACGCGGCGTTCGCTCTGCTCGTCGACCGATCGCAGGACAGCAATCGAAAGCTTCGCGATATCGCGCAGGAATTGGTGGACAGAGCCTCGACCGAACGGTAATAGCTGAGTCGACCCCGTACGCTGCTTTTTCAACGTACGGGGCCTGAGCAATGCGGCAGTCCGGACTACTTCATTACCTGCTGACCGGTATGCCCTGCCCTGGCTGCCCGAAACATCCCTTCCGGCAGCGCCGTCACGGGTATGTCAGAAGCGCGCGAGAATTGCACGCGCACAACGGACTACGGTCGCTCGGTCGTACGACATCACGTAGTCGAATTCACGGTCTGCGTCGGCCTCACCACGGTGCAGGTCGATGGCAGCGAGCACTCCGCAGAAGTGTGGTCCGAGCACCACCACGTTCCACTCCTCGACGAGCGAGTCCGTCGGATCGAGAGGCGCATGCACGATGCCGCCCTCTTGCACGTATCCCATCCCGACCCCGTAGACGCCGGCATACGAGATCTGCTCGGCCATCGACACCCAGCGTGCACGGCTGGTGGGAGTGAAGTGTTCGGCCCTCTGAAAAGTGCCGAGTACCAACGTTTCCGGTCCTGCCGATGCAGCCTGCATCTCGAGCGACGTGCTCATCGCGACCAACAGGCGCTTGGTGCTTCGCGTGGCGTTCTTTCCCGCGGATGCGATGGCGTACGGCGATTCCAGAGCGACCGCGGGCGTGCTCCAGGTGGGGAACGGAGGCATCACCTCGGCGGCGTCGGCCGGAAGCTCGTCGGTCGACTGCGCGGCCGGGTACAGCTCGCCCACCCCGTACGTCGCACCGAGTCCGAGCGCGCGGCTCCGATGCAGCGCCGTGTCGACGCCGCTGGCGACGACAACCGCTCCCGTTCGTTCCACCTGAGCAGACACGGCGTGGGCGGTTCGCGCGGTGGACAGGTCGGGACGTGCGGACACCATCGTTCCCGCCAGGATGATCACGTCCGGTTCGATGAGAGGGAGGAGCGTCATCGACTGTGGCCGACGACCGACATCGTCTACGGCGACGACCTTGCCGTCGCGCCGGGCCTTGTCGATCGCCGCGAGAGTACGAGCCGGGCTGTCCACGAGCGCCGCTTCGGTGACGACGACGATGTCGCGGCGAAGTTGCTCTTCGGTGGCGGAGTCGATGGCGGCGAGCGAATCGACATCCATCGAGACGAGCATCGGCAATCGCACCGACTGCTCGAGTCGAGCGACCCCCCATGCCAGGGCGTCGAGCTCACGCTTGGCGTCCATGGCCCTGGCCGCACGCTTGAGTGCGTCGGCGGAGGCAAGTGGACCGTTCTCGGGCCCACGCAGCTGCACTTCGATCGCTGCGAGCGCGCCGTTGTCCAGCCGACAGACCGGGGCGAAATACGGCTGCACCGTCAACTCTCCCGTGTCCGTGTCGACTGCGGATCCTGCTTCGGCCAGCGCGAACGTCACACCACAGTTTGACACGAAAAATCGACCCCCGTCCGGCGGGGGTGGATACGTGTTTCAAACCCGACTTTCGTCGGTTTCTTTTCGCACTCACGATCGTGGACGACAGAGGTGTCGCGAACGACGTCGCAACTATCTCGTTTCGGTAACTTTGCATAACGTTCCGATAACGGGCACCGTACCCGGCGGCCATGCCTCCCCGGGCCCGTCGACGACCATAAACCGGGCCGAAAACCCATGACGGAGTGGACTTTCGAGGTTCGAGCCCAGTTTCATTACTATTGCGTACAACAAACGTACCGACCGTATTGTGACTTGTCACAGAGTTGAAATGAAACAATTCCGACATACGTTTCGTCGACCTAACGTCCCTCCTGGCGACCGGAGCTCCGGTGCCACCGGCTGCCCCGAGAGGGCTCCGGAGCCGCTTCTGGACTTGGAGGATCGATCGATGACGCTCAACCCGCCGACCCGCTCTCGTACACTCGCCGCCGTACTCGCCGCCGTTGCCATCACCGGAGCGACGGTCGGTGCCGCCAGCGCCGGTGCCGCCACCATCTCGCCTGCCGGCACCGCCTTCACTGCACCCGGAACAATCGTCGTGAGCACACCGGCCTCGTTCGGAGTGCCGGTGAGTTGCTCCATCAACCTCATCGGCACCACCAGCGCCGACGGCTCCTCGGCTTCGATCACGGACGCCAAGATCAGCGGTTCCAATCGTCTGTGCAATCTGCCGCAGCTCAAGAACCTGCCCTGGACCCTCACCCCCACCAGCGCCACCACCGGCGAAGTGTCCAACGTGGGCTTCTCGCTGGTCGGGTACAACTGCGGACCGGCAACCCTGGCCGGTTCGTTCGACAACATGACCAACACTCTGACGTCGACCAACCAGCCGATGTCCGGTAACTGCACGGTCAACAGCCTGTCGGTCCGGCCGAATCCGGCCTTCACCCTGTCCTGACGCTCGACCTCGTCCGAGAAACAACCCATCCTCGAAAAGGAAACTACGTGAAGATCCGCAACAAGACTGTCGTCACCATGGCGGCACTGGCATCGTCCGTCGCACTCGCAACGATGGTGGCCGCCCCGGCCAACGCTGCCGACACGCTTCCCATCACGTTCCAGGCAGACACGACTACGGTCATCGCCAAGACCGGTCAGCCGGTGGTGTTCCCGACGACCGACCTGGTCACCGACGTCGACCTCGTCGGCGGCACCGTCACCGGTTCGCTCGCCCTCCCGCAAGCGTCCGCCAACCTCAAGCTCGGCCCGGCGACGCTGGCGAAGTTCACCATCTCCATCGTCGACGCGACCCCGGTGTCCGGCACCCTCGTCCAGGGCGGACCCGCCGAGGCACCCACCTTGGATCTCGATGTTCAGCAGAGCTTCAAGATCCGAATCGATTCGGTGAAGCCGCTGGGTATCGACACCGGATCGGCAGGGTCGGCCTCACTCGATCTGATCCCCGTGGGTGCCAATTGCGTCACCGCGGAAACCACCGCCAACCTCACCGGTTCGCTCGATGCCATCGATCTGATCCAGAACAACCAGACCGACTCACATGTCAAGGGCACCTACACGATTCCGCAGTTCCAGAACTGTGGCGCGTTCACCTCGGTGCTCAACGCCATCATCGCCGGCCCCGGCAACACCCTCGACGTGCACCTGACCAACCCGGTCTTCGACGTCGGCACACAGTCCGCGATCGCAGCCGAGGTTGCCCGCTAGAGGTAACAGCAGACACTCGCGGCGTCGACCGGTTCCGGATTCGGAATCGGTCGGCGCCGTCACTGCCGTTCGTCCACGGCTCCATTCGGCAGTGAATGGTCCACGTACAGCGCGACGCGATCGCCGCCCAGCCTTTTCGCCTGGTACATCGCCTGATCGGCACGGCTCAGCAGATCGTTGATGTCGGCCTCGATGTCCCGCGCCTCGACAACCGCCTCCGCGACGCCCAACGAAGCGGTCAGCGGAGATCGATCCGTCTTGTCACACAGTCGGATTCGCAGTAAATCGGATCGTTCGATCACCGAATCGCGGTCGTCCACGCAGACGACCGCGAACTCTTCGCCGCCGAGTCGAACGGTGATCGCAGGCGCGGGAAAGGCCTCGAGAATTCGAGTCGCGGTCGTTCGTATGACGGAATCTCCGTGCTCGTGCCCGTACCTGTCGTTGACTGCTTTGAAATTGTCGATGTCGATCACCACTGCGGTGACCGAAGCGTCCGAACCGGATCGAAACTCCAGATTTCCGATCGCCGCATCGAATCCGCGCCGGTTCCGCATTCCGGTCAGGGGGTCGTAGAACGCGCCGGTGGCGTCGCGGCGCAGCAGCATGAGGAGCGGGTGGCAGATCAGAGGTGCCGAGAACATCACCAGGATCAGCATGATCAGGTAGAGGTTGGTCTGCAGACGCTGCTCCCGGCCGTCCACCAGGGCAGAGACGTAGAGTGCGGCCGTGGTCACCAGCGCGAACACGTGATGTGCGGTGAACAGTTTCGGGCCGTGAAATCCCACGACGTAGCTGCCCATGACGGTGAACAAAGCCGCCATGGGCAGAATCTCCGACGGCCCGTCCACGCTGAGCAGAACCGCGGCGAGCACGATATCGGCGTACAGCACGAATGCGATCGACATCTGCCATTTCGGCCAGCCGCCGATCAACCAGGCCGAACCCACCGGAAATGTCGTGATGACGGTGAACCACAAGGCCCAGCGACCGAGAGTGCTGTCTCCGAGCCCCGGAATGGTCAGGGCGATCGCCGCGGCAGTGCCGTACAGCCAGCAGAAGATCCCGATGAGAACCCTGGTGATGGACAATCCACGTTGCGACCGCGCGTACGCGACGTTCCACCCGTAGTCGACCGGGAGCGACCACCATTGGCGGAGACTGTTCACTGTGAAGAGCGGCTTTCCTCGTATCCGGACCTGGATCGACAAGTCAACCACAGACGAAACCACCCGGTCTGCGAAGTCGTGACTTCCCGACGTAGGGCTAACCGCGCATACCGTCGGCCAACTCGAGCACCCTGCCCGCGTACGTGACCACAAACGCGTCGAGCGCTTGCTGGGACAGTTCGGGGCACCCGGCTCTCCGGAAGAAGTGCTCGAGATCCACCAGCCGATCCCCCAGTCCGACGCGCCGATGATCCAACGCCTCGAGCTCGATCACCACCGCCTCGAGTTCCTTCGCTTTGCGCATTACGTCGTCCATCGGATCACCGTCCACTTCACGGGAGCTGTGCACAGATTGGGCGGCGGAGCCGGGCTTCCCTCCCAGCCCCGCCGACCGCAACACTACGCTTTATCGAACACGTGTGCGAGTCGATTCGCGGCGGCGGTTTGTACCACTCATCCTGTGCACAATCCGAGAAGGTGGCCTACAGTCTGTGACATGCTCCAGATGAGGGGTCCGAACGGGGTTCGACCGCCAGGCTCGACACATCCAATCTACGTGGCGCTCTTAGCAATCCTCACGATTGCTGTGGTCGTTCTGGTCATCCTGGCAATCCATGAGGGCCGCCTCTGACCGCGGATCTCGTTGTCCGTTATCGACGCCTATCGGCGGGATCCCGCGTCCGACGGACGATCCTGAACCTCCTGGTCCGTCACTCCGGCGTCATCACCACCCGCGCGCCCGGGTCCGCAGCGAGCACCGCCGTTCGCAGCGTGCGCAGATAGGCGAGGTAAGCCGGGTATCCGCGCAGTTGTCGCGGGCCGATGGGCTCCACCGTTCCCATGCCGGGTTGCGATCACGAGCAGTCAGGGAAATCCACCTCTGTCGATACCGGAACCGATTGCGGCTGAACCGGTGCCGAAGCCTTGCCGTCGACGTTCGGTTCGACGAGGTTGTACTCGATGGTCTCGGTCCTACCCGGTTCGATGACGACCGGAACGTAGAACACCGGGTGGCCGCGTTCGGCGGCGGTCAGCAGGAACAGGGGCGTGCCGTTGATCGTCGCGTTCGTCAACGTTGCACCCTGAGTTGCGTACAGCGCTACCACCGATCGATTGGTTCCCGGCGGCCCGTCGTATCGAGTCGAATCGTTCTGTCTGCCTGCGATATACGTGGTGTAGTCCTGCAGGGGCGCATTGTTGGTGAGCTCCGCGACCACATGGGTGGTCCGCGTCGCGCCGTCACAGGTCTGCGCGGAGTAGGTGACCTTGCGCTGTAAGTAGTAGTCGAGCTTGCCGCCCGCACCGTTGTTCACCACCAGTGCGGCGTACGGGTCGGGGCTGTCCGATACTTCGTGACCGATCTTGGTGGGACCCAGAATCGATTGCAGTGCCGCGTCCGCGCTCCATACGGCGATGTGGCCTTCGCTGGCCGCCTTTCCGAGTGCTTCGAGAAGTGCGCGCGGCGACGCGATGTTGCCCTGCATCTTCGCGACGACCCTGGCGGCGATGTCCTGGAGGTACGCCTTGCGTGCGGAGTTGTCGTTCTCGAAGCGGAAGTAGGCGTCGGACTGCGTGATTCGTACGACGTTGGATCCATCGATCACTTCACCGTCGCTCATCGTGATCGGACCGACGACGTCGAGGATGTACCCGAGCGCAACCGGGTCGGTTGCCAGCGCCCCGTCGACACGCTCGCCGGTCTCCTGCTCCCACATCGACTGCCAGATCTGCCCGGCGTACGGGAAATGCGGGCTGACGTTGCTGTTCTGCCAATTCTGTGTCGGTTGGAAGCGAGTCTCGTAGGCATCGAAGAAGTCCGGACCGAGATCGATCGGGTCGTAGGGAATCCGGAGCTCGGCATTGCTGGCGAGCGAATCGACCGTCACCGTGCCGTCGACGGCACGCACGATCCCGAATCCGCCTATCAGTCCGCCGGTCCCTCGGGATTCCGACAGTGTCTGAAAAGCCATGAAGTAACTGCGCGGGCCGTCCGCCCCGAGTATCGCCGGAAGCACCTCGGCCGCGATGTCGGTGTTCGCCAACAGAGAGTTCAGCTCGTGCGTTCGATCCTGCAGCCGAGTCCGAGCGTCGGAGATCTGCGCGATGAACGTCGGTTCCCCGATCGCCTGCGACTGCGCATCGAGCTCGGCGGCCGCGGCGGCGGCCCGAGACAGCGCCGGCGAGGCGTCGCGCAGAGCACCGATGTCGATGGCACCGTCGGGTCCGCGCAGCTGACTCGGGTCCAGAGCGGTGCCCACCGCGACCGCCGGCGTCAGCACGTCGACTGTCAGACCGTGCACGACGTCGGCAATCCGAGAAACGACGTCCAGCGGTTGCCCCACATACGGAATTGCCGCAGCAGCGGTCCAGATCAGCGAGTCGGTGGCGTCCTTCGCGCGGGTCGATGTCCGCACCGCATCGTCGACGGAGTCCTCGGCCTTGCTCGTATCTCCTGCCAGCAGTGCAGTTTTCGCTGCTTGGGCGTATTCGTTGGCCTGGTTCAAGTTGGTGTACGCGGCGTTGACTGTGTATGCCAACCACGCGCCGAGGCCGAGAGCGACGACGACCAGCAGGCCGAAGCCCCCGAGGATGCGTCGATTCGTCTTCTTGGGCCGTCGGTGCCTGCTGCGACCGCGGGAGCTACGGCTGTCACCGTGCGGGTCATCGTTGTCATTGCTCATGGCGCGGTGGCGGTCTCCCTGTCTCGCGGCCAAGAGTACAAACGAGTCCCCCTCACCGCGACTCGACTCTCGGGCAGGCTGCGCCGGGATCGCACCGGCGCAGCCCCCGTCGTCAGGAACCGAGCAATGCGCTCACTGCAGTGCTGCCGCTCTCGGCGCTTCCGCTGCCGATGAGCCCGAGGATGACGTCGACGATGATCTTGGCGATGAATGCGTCCATAGCTACTCCTGTTGTGAAGTACCCCCGACGGGATACAGACGGACCTACGAATGTCATGGCCGACTGTTACCGACCACAACGAATCGGAAGGTAGCAGCTGGATCTGACCGAAAAGTGTCGCTGTGGGCGTGGCCACACCCATAGCGGCAGTTTGTACAAATTTCGAGATTTGTCCATCAAGCTGACAAATTCGGTGTATTGTCCAATCCATAGTGATCGGACTTACACGAGGAGTGACGATGACCGCATCGAACATCGACGACCAGGCACAGACGCCGGTCGACGAGTGGCACGACCGCAAGCGACATCTCTGGCTGATGGGCCTGATTCCGCCCACGGCGGTGTTCCTGGCCACCGGTCTGGTGTGGGCCTTCAACCAGCTCGGCTGGAATGCGGTGGCCCCGGTCTGGTGGTGGATCGGCGCGCTGCTCGTCTATGGATTGCTCCCGATTCTCGACCGCTTCTTCGGTCCCGACGGCGACAATCCACCCGACGAGGTGATGAAGGCGCTCGAGGAAGACAAGTACTACCGATACTGCACCTATGCCTACATTCCGTTCCAGCTCGCGAGCCTGGTGTTCGCCTGCTACCTCTGGTCCACCGACAACCTCTCGTGGCTCGGCATCGACGGCGGATTGGGTCTCGTCTCGAAGATCGGCCTGGCCATCAGCATCGGCGTCATGGGCGGTGTGGGCATCAACACCGCTCACGAACTCGGCCACAAGAAGGACGAGCTCGAGCGCTGGCTGTCGAAAATCACTCTGGCACAAACGTTCTACGGCCACTTCTACATCGAACACAATCGCGGCCACCATGTTCGCGTCGCCACTCCCGAGGATCCGGCGAGCTCGAAGTTCGGTGAGAGTTTCTGGGCCTTCCTCCCCCGTAGCGTGTGGGGAAGTCTGCGGTCGTCCTGGGAGCTCGAGAAGACTCGCATGGAGCGTCTGGGCAAGAGCACGTGGAGTATTCACAACGATGTGCTCAACGCATGGCTGATGTCCGTCGTCCTCTACGCCGTTCTCGTTGCCGTGTTCGGTCCGATCGTGCTGCCGTTCTTGGTCATTCAGGCAATCTATGGCTTCTCACTGCTGGAGACGGTCAACTACCTCGAACACTATGGCTTGCAGCGTCAGAAGAAGGACAACGGCCGTTACGAACGATGCACCCCCGAGCACAGCTGGAACTCCGATCACATCGTGACCAACATCTTTCTGTATCACCTTCAGCGACACAGTGATCACCACGCCAACCCCACTCGGCGCTACCAGACGCTACGCAGCATGGACGGTGCACCCAACTTGCCGAGTGGTTACGCGAGCATGATCTCTCTGGCCTATTTCCCGCCTGTGTGGCGCAAGGTGATGGACCACCGCGTTCTCGATCACTACGACGGCGACATCACCCGCGTCAACATCCAGCCGTCCAAGCGGGAGAAGATCCTCGCTGCCTACGGAGCGAAGTGATGGCTGCCTTCGAGTGCCCGGTGTGCGAGTTCGTGTACGACGAGTCCAACGGCGCACCGCGCGAGGGCTTTCCGGCCGGCACCGCATGGTCCGAGGTACCGGACGACTGGCCGTGCCCCGACTGTGGTGTCCGCGAGAAAATCGACTTCAGGAGTAAGGCATGAAGCTCTACCGCTGCGTTCAGTGTGGATTCGAGTACGACGAAGAACTGGGCTGGCCCGAGGACGGCATCGAGCCAGGCACGCGCTGGGACGATATTCCCGACGACTGGTCGTGCCCCGATTGTGGCGCTGCCAAGGCCGATTTCGAGATGGTCGAGGTCGAACGCGGGTGAATACTCGGCAACCCGGCCGCGTCGTGATCGTCGGCACCGGTGCCACCGGGTACACCGCCGCCAAAGTGCTACGAGCCGAGGGCTTCACCGGGTCCGTCACGCTGATCGGCAACGAACAGGAGGCTACCTATCGTCGTCCGGCGGTCTCCAAGGAGCTGCTGCTGGGTACCAAGTCGGTCGATCAGGTTCAGCTGGGTGCCGCCATCGACAGTGTCGACCTTCGCACCGGCGTCACGGCGACAGCCGTCACCGATTCGGCCGTGCAACTGGACGACGGCGATCAGGTCCCGTACGACGCCCTGCTGCTGGCAACGGGTTCTCGTGCACGGCAACTCGATCGGTTGGGTTCGGGTCACGTGTTCACGCTCCGCAGCGCCGCCGACGTCGCCCCGCTGCACGCCGACATTCTCCGAACAGGATCACTGCTGGTGATCGGTGGCGGCCTGATCGGGTGCGAGGCGGCGGCAGCGGCCCGGTCACTCGGTGCCGAGGTCACGGTGTTGGAGGCAGCCTCGACTCCGCTGAGCCGGATCGCACCGGCCGAGATCTCGCAGATGTATCGAGACCTACACGGCGACAACGGCATAACGATTCACACCGACGTCTCCGTGACCGAGCTGGAAAAGCTGCCCGACGGCACGCTCCGTGCCACCGCTCAGGACGGACGCTCATGGTCTGCCGGCACAGTTCTGGTGTCCGTCGGCTCGGTCGCCAACATCGAGCTCGGAGCGGATATGGGCCTCGAGACCGCGTCGGGAATCCTGGTGGATGCGGAGATGAGAACATCGGCGGCCGGCATCTACGCGGCGGGTGACGTCGCCGAGGTGCCCAACACCATCCTCGGCGGCACCTATCGGAGTGAGCACTGGAACGGGGCCGTCGATCAAGCGACCCGGGCCGCCCGGTCCATCCTCGGTCTCGACGTCGGCGATCTCGACGTTCCGTGGGGGTGGTCCACTCAGCACGGCGTCAACCTGCAGTTCGCGGGGTGGACCAGCGCCGACGACGAGTACGTCGTGGTTCGCGGCTCCATCGAGGACCGCCGCTTCACCGCCTGTGCGCTGCGCGGCGATTCCCTCGTCGGAGCTATCGGAGTGGGGTATCCCAAGGACATCCGGCAGATCAGATCCCTCATCTCGAGCGGAGACCGCGTCGATCGGGATCTCCTCGGAGAGGATTGGCTGGATCAGCCGCATGCGGTCGTTCGATAGAGTCGTGTTCATGCCCGCAGCCGAACAGACGTCGACCCCCGGTCGATACCGTGAAGCCGCGTCGACCCTTGCCCGCGATACCGCACTCGACGCGCTGCGCGAGTTGTTGCACGAGCGCAACTGGCGCAACGTGACGATGAGTCACATCGCCAAGGCTGCCGGCCTGAGCAGACAGAGCCTGTACAACGAATTCGGTTCACGACGCGGTGTCGCACAGGGGTACGCCATCAGATTGACGGACATATTCGTCGACCTGTGCGAAACCGCGCTGTACGAGCATCCCGACGATGCCGGTGCTGCCCTGCGACAGGGTTTCTCGTCGTTCTTCCAGCTGAGTGCACTGGATCCCCTTGTGCGATCACTGCACGGTGGCGACGCCCCCGAAGATCTGCTCCGCCTCATCACCACCGACAGTGCCGTACTGATCGAGCGTGCGGGAGACCGTCTTGCGAATACCTTCCAACGCGGCTGGGTAGGCGCGAGCCCGCGGCAGGCAGACGTCATCAGCAGGGCGATCGTGCGTCTGGCATTGAGCTACATCCCCGAGCCCCCGCATGATATTACCGCTGCTGCAGATGATTTCGCGCTGCTGCTGACTCCGTTCGTCGACTCGATCACCGACGGCAACTGATCTCGCAAACGGGCTCCCATAGCCCACTGGCCTTGCACGCCGACCCCACTTACACCCTAGTTCTCGCAAAAGCGCACGCGTTTGCCGAAGCGCGGCCAGATCAGTCGACGTCGATACGGCTGCGAGGAGGGCCCATGTGCGCACTTCTCCCACCGTCGCGCAGTGCGACCACAGTCCACCCTGCTCCGATGACGGATAGGGCCATAACAGCTCCAATTGCGATCATGAGACAACAATGGACTGGTTTTAGGCCGAATATTGCAGTCCAGTGTGCAAGAGTGGCCTGTATGGATCCTTTCGACGCAACGGCGATCTCGGCCCCGGAGTTGGCAGCACGGATCGGCCCGTCGACGCTGCGGAACAGATCCGGCGGTCCGCTCTACCTCGAGATCGCCGACGAGTTACGGCGGTTGATCGAGAACGGCGAGGTGTCGGCTCAGACGCGGTTGCCCGCCGAGCGGGCGCTGTCGATCAGTCTCGATGTCAGTCGGGTCACGGTCGCGTCGGCCTACAAGCATCTTCGTGACGGCGGGTGGATCAGTGCCCAACGCGGGTCGGGCACCTACGTTTCGCCTACCGGTTCGCTGCCGTCGTGGGGTTCGCTCGCCGGCGATCGGGAGACTGCAAACCTGGAGTTCGTCAACGCGTCCCCCTCTGCGTCGCCCATGCTGTCCGATGCGTACGGCGTTGCGGCGGAGAAGATTCGAGATCGTTTCACCTTGGGCGGCTATGCTCCCTCCGGTCTGTTCGAGCTCCGCGAATCCATTGCCGCGTACTACCGGGGGCGAGGGGTCCCGACCACCGCCGACAACATTCTCGTCACCTCCGGTGCCACCGACGCCATTCATGCGGTGCTGGCAACGTTCACAGAGCCCGGTGCCCGAGTGTTGGTCGAGCATCCGACGTATCCGGGTGTCGTCGAGCTCGTTCATTCGCTCGGCGGCCGATGCATCCCGGTACCCATCGACCCGGATGACACCGACGAATTCGTGGCATCAGCAGATCGGGCCGCTCGACAGAGCGCCCCCACGCTGGCGTACGTCATGCCCGACTTCTCCAATCCATCCGGTGCGCGACTCCCCCTCCGCACCCGCAGACAGCTGTCGGCCACCATGCACCGCCACGCAATACTGACCATCGTCGACGAGGTAGCAGCGGACCTGTCCCTCGACGGGTCACCCGACATCGAACCTTTCGGGGCGGCCACCCCGGATGTTGCGACGGTGACGATCGGGTCCACCAGCAAGACGGTGTGGGGTGGGTTGCGAGTCGGCTGGGTTCGCGCCGAAGCAGGTCTGTTGGCGAGAATCGCCGCAACCTATGCTCGACGCCAACTTTCGGTGTCCGTCATCGATCAGCTGGCTGCGGTCGAGTTGATGGGCAAGTACGACGAGGTTCGTCGGGTGCGCGCGGAGGCATCGAGAGTTGCTCGTGACCACACCGTCGCATTGATGCGTGATCATCTGCCGGACTGGCACTTTCGAGTACCGGACGGAGGCCTGGCATTGTGGTGCTCCCTTCCCGACGGCATCCGATCGAGTGCACTCGTCGCCGAAGCCCACTCTCACGGTTTGCTGCTGGCACCCGGACTGCGATTCGGAACCGGATACGCTTTCGACGATCATCAGCGCATTCCGTTCACTCGCTCACTTCCCGACATCACCTCGGCTGTGGGCATTCTCGCTGGCCTGTCCTCGGGGATCGGCCCGGCGGCGGCCATCGCGTCGAGCACGCCTGCTGCGGTGGTCTGAGCCCGCCGGCCCCCGCAAACGCGCGCGCGTTTGCGAAACGCTCGCGAATTGGTCACCTGTTCGCCAGCGGAATCGCGCGCACCTGACGAATGCGCACGCGTTTGTGACGACGACACCCAACCACCGATGACCCTACCGCACCGACTTCTTCTCGTAGATTGCCATCGACCAGACGTATCCCGTGGCTGCGATCACCGCGCACCAGGCAAGTGCCAGTGGCAGATTCGTGCCCAGTGGCTCCCCCGACAGCAGTCCGCGCAGGGTTTCGACGAACGACGTGAACGGTTGGTAGTCGGCGAACCATCGCAGCCCCGATGGCATCGTGTCGGTCGGAACGAACCCACTTCCCAGAAACGGCAACAGCAGCAACAGCATCGGTAGGTTGCTCGCGGTTTCCACCGACTTCGACGCCATACCCATCGCCACCGCGAGCCAACTGATCGCGAAGGCGATGAGCAGCACCATTCCCAGAATCGAGAACCATTGCAGAGGATTGGCATTCGGTCGAAAGCCGACGGCAATTCCCACTGCCAGCACAACCACCACTCCGAGAACGGCTTGCACCGTGTTGCCGAGAACGTGGCCCGCGAGAACCGCTGCACGCGAGATCGCCATCGTTCGGAAGCGCGCGGTGATGCCTTCCGTCATGTCCATGGCAACGGTGGTCGCCGTTCCACCGGCGGTACCGGCAATCGTCATGGCGAGGATGCCCGGCATCACGTACGGCAGATATGCAGACCGTCCGGCGTCTGGGTCCACACCGGGCAAACCTGCGCCCAGGGTTCCTCCGAATACGAAGACGAACAACATCAGGAACACCACTGGCGCGCCGATGACGAACATCGTCAAGCCGGGATATCGCCGAATGTGCAGAAGACTGCGCCGGAGCATGGTGATCGAATCACTCATCGCGAATGTCGTTGCAGTTGTCATGATTCGACCTTGCTGTCGGTCCGGCCGGTCAATGCCATGAACACGTCATCGGGGTCCGGAGTGTGGATACTGAGGTCGTCGGCCGCAACGCCCGCCGCATCCAGCCGACTCAACACGGCCTGCAGGGTGCGGACGCTTCCGTCGGTCGGTACCGACAGCGCCAGACCGTCGGCGTCGACGACCGCATCGCCGAATGCGCGGGTTGCGTCGTCGAGCGTCATGATGTCGGCGAAGCGCAATCGAATGTGGCCGCCAGGTATGCGACGTTTCAGTTCGTCCGGGGTACCGTCGGCGACGATCCGGCCGCCGTCGAGTACTGCGACACGATCTGCGAGTTCGTCTGCCTCGTCGAGATATTGGGTGGTGAGCAGCACGGTGGTGCCGTCGGCGACGAGGGATCGCACGATATCCCACATGGTGCGTCGGCTGCGGGGGTCGAGGCCGGTGGTCGGCTCGTCGAGGAAGATGACGCGCGGTGGGGCGACGAGGGTCATGGCAAGATCGAGCCGTCGCCGCATGCCACCCGAGTACGTGGACAACGGCTTTCGAGCGGCCTCGACCAGATCGAACTGCTCGAGCAGGTCTGCGACACGCGGCTTGGATCGCTTCGGTCCCAGATGCCGGAGTCTCGCCATCAGCATCAGGTTTTCCTCGCCGGTCAAGAGGTTGTCGACCGCCGAGAACTGACCGGTGAGACCGATCGCTGCACGAACGTCATCAGGATTGCCGACGACGTCGCAGCCCGCGACTGTTGCCGTACCACCATCCGGCCCAACGAGGGTGGACAGGATATGGACGGTTGTGGTCTTGCCTGCCCCGTTGGACCCGAGCAGAGCGGTGACGGTGCCGGCGTCGACGGTGAGGTCGACACCGTCGAGTACACGTTTGTCGCCGTATGACTTTCGCAGACCACGGGCGTGAATTGCGGGTGTTTCCATGTCCGATCCTTGCCTGTCAACTGTGCTGTGCATGCCGGACGGCAATGTCGCCGTATCGCGTTCGAGCGCGAATCGACACGCTCTCTTCTGTCTCGTCGGGTGCGCTTTCGGGCGTGAGTTCGTTGCGAACGTGTCCGTCTTTCGACGACAGATCGAGCCACGCGGGCACACCGCGCCGCACACCGACGGTGACCTGGCCGTATCCGCTCTCGACTTGGATTGCGCCACCGGTTACTTCGTGGAGAGTGATACTGCCGTACGCGGTCTTCGCGCTCACTCCGCCGAGCGACTTCTCGACATCGAGATCGCCGTAGGAGAGCTTGGCATCGAGTTCGGTGCCAGATTCCCGCACCATGATCGAGCCGTGCGACGCCTTGAGCACTGCATCACCGACGACCGTTCCGAGTCGAATCTGGCCGTGGTCGGCAGTGATGTCGATATCGCCCTGTGCCGTACCCACTGTCGCGTTACCGTGCCCAGCGCGCACCCACAGGTCCTCTGCCGAATCCACTTCCACCGAGCCCATCGAACTCTTGATGCGCACGGCACCGAGATCGCCCACGGTGCGTAGGCTGCCGACTGCAACCTCCGCAGTGAGTCGAGATCCCTGCGGTAGCTCGACTTTCACCTCGACGGACTCAGTCGGACCGAAGAAGCTGATGCGGGCCTTGGGACCGATGACGGTGAGGCGCTCGCCGTCGAAGTCGACCTTGGTGTTCTCGGCCCCCTTACGATCGACGGCTTTGGACGGGTTGGTGGGAGTGACGGTCACGACGGAGTCGGCACGTTCTGTCGCAACGACGTCGATGCTCCCGACCTGCAGATCGATGGCCAGGTCGATCGGCGTCGGAGTAGCGAATTCGGGCATGGCGATGCCTCCTATGGGCATGGTTGTGACACTCTGCTCGGCGCAGAGTTACTGAAAAGCTTTGTTGGAGCGGACGATCAGCGCGCCCAGCCGGCAAAGTTGTCCCCGGTACGAACCGTTCGTTGCGCGGCACGGCGCTGTTTGGGTTGAAGAGCGGTGGCGACGGCTCGCACCAACCAGGTGTTCACCGACATACCGTCCGACGCCGCGGCCTCGTCCACTCGCGATTTGAGCGCGTCCGGCAGTCGAAGAGTGGTGCGGGATGTGCTCGTGTCGTCGAGTTCGATGCTGGGAGGGGTTTGTTCATCGTCTTCCGGTTCCGAGACAGGTGCCGCCACGACGAATTCGATCTCACGTCCACGGAGCCTGATGTCCACGGAACCAGGGGCAAGGTCGCGGTTGATGTCTCCTACCGCGGCCGACAGCACGTCGAGCATCACCAGACGCGTCGCCGCATCCATGCCGTCGACGAGTCGTTCAGCAGCAGCACGAGTGTTCTCGTCCCCGGTTGCTGCCGACTCGACCAACCGACGTTGGAGGTCGTTGACGTACTGCCCAAGTTCCATGCATCAAGAGTGACACCACAATGGTGTCACGTCAAGCCCTAGTGGTGTCACGCTGAGTTCGCATCGCTGCCTGTGGCGCTCTCCCGGCAGGCAGCAGGTCGCTTCAGGGCCGAAGGGATTGGACGATTGCCGTGATACGCCGCTCGCGGGTGTCGTCGCGTTTCGCGTCGGCGACGGAGCGGGCGTGTTCTTTTCGCGTCGACGGTGCGAGCGCATCGAACGCTGCTCGGACGGCGGGATCCGCGTCCAGAGCTGTCGCCAGCGCCGGCGGTACCTCGATCACCTGCGGCTGGTCGTCCAATTCGATCGTCACGTCGACGGTGTCGCCGGCTTCCACGCCGAGTGTGGCGCGAACGCTCTTGTTGAGTCCGAGCAGATTCTCGCCGCCCATGCGTCCGATGCGACCGCGCACCGTCCGACCACCGATCGTGAACCGAACCGGCGGAGTCTTGGTGGAACCGAGCGACGCGACCTGTTCGTCACTGAGCACTATTGCTGCTGCAGGGCCCCGTGATTCGAGGACCGTCGACACCCACAGAACCGTTGCTGCCATGCGGACAGGCTATCCGTCGGTGGTGCTCTCAGTGTCCACAATTCGCGTCGAAAGGCGGGATTCCGTCATAGGCCTCGAATAGTGGACAGTCAGCGCACCCGACCGGCAGCAATCAGGCCTCGGCTTCCACGATTCGCTTGATTGCCGCCAGGGTCCGGGGGATGCCGTCCAGTGCCGCTCGGCTTCGAGTGTCGATTTCCTGCTGCGCGTCGTCGCCGAACTTGCGGTGAAAGTGGGCGATGCCGCCGGGCAGGAAGTTCCAGTTCTCCGTCAGGCGTGTGCCACCGTCGACGGACTCGAGCGTGTAACCCCAGCGGACGAAGTTGTCGCCCACCACCCAGGCGAATTCGCGGCCGGGTTCGGCTGCAGCCACTGTCGAGACCGTTTCCCATGTGCGACCCGGCACCACGTTGCGGCCGGTGAACGTAGATCCGACGCCACCGCCATCGGATTCGTTCCACCAGCACTCCTGGCAGATCGGGCTCCATTCACCCGTACGGGTGACGTCGGAGACAACGGCGTACACGTCGTCGACCGACGCAGCGACGGCGATGGATTCGGAGAACTCGAGTGCAGTCATCTCACCATTGTCCCTCGGCGGCCGACGCAGCTGAGAGCAGAGTCGCTGCCCACAGCAGAACAACTGGTGTGCAAGCGAATTCGGACTCACACTCGACTCATGAGCGAATCGCCTCGAATGTTCCCGCCCGAACTCCGCAACCAACTCCTACGGCACCGAGTTCTGGTGCTCGACGGCCCGCTCGACGACGACAACGGCACCGTCCTCACCACTCATCTGCTGACGTTGGCCGCCGAGAATTCCTCGGCCGACATCGCACTGTGGATTCACTCTCCAGGCGGATCGGTTCCCGCAATGCTCGCCATCCGCGATGTGATGCGCCTCGTCCCGTGCGACGTCTCGACCCTCGCGCTCGGATTGGCCTGCAGCGCCGGTCAATTCCTATTATCGTCGGGCACGCGAGGAAAGCGGTACGCCCTGCCGCATTCACGGATCCTCATGCACCAGGGCTCGGCGGGCATCGGAGGGTCGGCCGTCGAAGTGGAGGTGCAGGCCAACGATCTGCGTCATACCCGAGATACGGTGCTCGGCCTGATCGCCGACGACACGGGACAAACACGTGAGCAGATCTTCGACGACTCTCTGCACGATCGCTGGTTCACCGCGGAGGCTGCCCGTGAGTACGGGTTCGTCGATGCGATCGTCGACTCGTTCGATCAGGTCATGCCTGCGCGACGGGTGTCCTTCGGAATGGAGCTGGCACGATGAGCACGTACACGATTCCCAATGTGATCACGCGAGATTCCCGCGGGGAACGCGTCGTCGACGTGTATTCGCATTTGCTCAGTGAACGCATCGTCTACCTCGGTACCGGAATCGATGCAGGTGTCGCGAACGCGATGATCGCGCAACTTCTGCACTTGGAAGCCGACTCCCCCGATCAGGAGATTTCGATGTACATCAACTGCGAGGGCGGTGACACGGCCGCCATGCTGGCCGTCTACGACACCATGCAGTTCATCGGATCACCTGTTGCCACAACGTGTGTGGGCCAAGCCGTTGCAGCTGGTGCAGTGCTCCTCGCCGCCGGGGCACCGGGGCGACGCTCTGCGCTGACCCACAGTCGGGTGGTGTTGCATCAACCTGCGGCGCAGGGACGCGGCACCATTCCCGACTTGATTCTGGCTGCCGACGAGGTGGTCCGCGTCCGGGCCGAGATGGAATCGATCCTTGCAAAACACACCGGACGCGACGTCGAGAAGCTTCGCCATGACACCGACCGCGATCTGGTGTTGACGGCCTCTGCCGCCCGCAAGTACGGCGTCGTCGACCAGGTTCTCGAGGGGCGTCAGGCAGCCATCAACGTCGCATCTCCTCGCGACAGGTCGTGATGCGCTAGGCGTGAGATGTCTGCCATCGACGTGCCCAACGCACCGACGATGGCCGCAAGGATTTCGCTCGACGGGTCCTTGCGGCCACGTTCGACCTCCGACAAGTACTGCGGCGCAATGCCTGCGCGGGCAGCGGTCTCGGCAAGAGTGTCGCCGCGGGCGTGCCTGCGCTCGCGTAGCCTCCGGCCGACCACTTCACGCCACAACGGTTCCACTGCGCGCGCTGCTCGGCGCTCATCGATTCGTATGACCTCGCCCATGATCGGAGCCTAGGCCTCGATTCCATGAGGTGTCGGGGATTCTGCTCAGAGCAGAGAACCCGGTTTCACGAACGTCTTCGCAAAGCGCTTCTGCCAGGGCGTCTCCACTGCTCGACGCGCGTAGTTGTGTCGAACGTAGTCGACGGCTGCACTGCCGGGCATACCGTCGAGTGCAACTAGACACGCCAGTGCTGTGCCCGTTCTCCCCGTCCCACCGGTGCAGGCGATCTCGACCCTCTCGGTTGCGCAGCGTCGCAATGCTTCTCGCAGTACAACACCGAGCTCCGTCGAGTCGGACGGGAGCCAGAAGTCGGGCCAACGAACCCATCGGCTGTCCCAGTCGAACCCGCCGGGATCCCTGCCCTGCAGGTAGACCCCGAGATCCGGCCGTGGGCCGCCGGGCATCGGATCACGCAAGGCGCGTCCCCGAACGAGACTGCCCGACGGCAGCCGCATCACGCCCGCTGTCTGCACATCCCACATGTGACTCCTCCTTCCCCTGCGTCGACTTCTGCAAGTACCGATACTGCGGTATCGTTCGCTTCACCAGCCCGCACCACTCACCGGCCCCGCCTCCGATATGGCGCTTATGATGACAATTCTTCACGAGAGGGCAATGCCCCCGTTCGTCCGGTGAACCCGCACAGGCAGCGCAAGGCGCGGACCGAGGGTTGGGCACTCCAATATCTGGCGCAGTGGCGTCGGCGAGTCGAGTATCTCGAAGATCGCGTCGACCAAAAGCCCAGAGCGTTGTTCGACAATCGGGTGCCGATCTTGGCCGGATTCACGGGTTGTCCCGGATGCGACGGCCACTTCTTCGGCGACGGGCCGCGCGACGCATTGGAACGACTCATGCGACGCGACGGGCGTCGTGCCCACCGATTACGCGTCGCGGTAGCTCGATTGGATCAGCGGTATCGCGACGTGACCGTAGAGATCGACCGGTCCAGAACGATGCCATGGTGGGAACGTCGAGCACCGTGGGTGTGACTACCCGCCCGGCTTGGTCCACTCGATTGTGTGCCGAAACCCTATGCGGTGTCGCATGGTCGCGCCCGGGAGCCGCTTCTTCACGATGTGACCGATCTCGTCGAAGCTCAGCACCGGGTCCTTCACCGGGAACGGTGCCGGCCGTGCCGTAACCGGGCTCGGCCACGGGCGGTGCAGAAATCCGATCAATGGATTGGTGACGATGGAGACGGAGTCCCACAGCAGATCTCGTGCGCTTCGCGGTGGCGCGAGCCCGACGATGAGCACGCGTCCGCCCGGCGCAAGAATTCGTTCGACATGACGCAATGCGTCGTCCATGTCGAGGTGATGCAGGACGGCGACCATGGTCACAAGATCGATCGAATCGTCTGCCCAGGAGTCGAGTTGGCTGTCTGTGATCGACACATTGTTCACGTCGACAGAGGTGAACTCGGCGATTCGGCGCATCTCCGAATCGCGGTCGGCTCCCGCGACCTGATCGAAATGGGGAGCCAACGCACGCACCAGACCGCCTCGACCACAGCCCATGTCGAGTGCTCTACCGCGCCTGTCGGGCAGGTTCGCCAGAATCCAACTGTGAAAGTAGTCGTTGTGACTCCATGGGTGTCGCTCGTTCAGCTCGCGAACCCACTGGGCCCCTCTGCCTCCGATAAGGGACGTCCCCATTCGTCTCAGCACCACGGAACCCAGTATCCACGAGGCGTGGCAACTCCACCGCGGAGAACGATGTCAACCCAACCATGTGTCCAAGGCCTGTTTGACGCGTGATGGAGCTTCGAGCGGTGCCAGGTGCCCCACACCCGGAAGAGTGTTCACATTCGATTGTCCCGGCAACAACTGTTGCAGTCGATATGCCTGTTCGACGGGAATCCAGGGGTCCTGTTGACCCCATCCGATGGAGGTGTCGCAGCGGACTCGGGGAAGTGCGTCGACGATCGGTCGCGTGTCCTCGGGCCGCAGTTCGCCGATCTGTCGGTAGAACGCAGGCTTACCCTCGTCGGATATCCAGGGTTCGATCAACATCGCCACGATGTCTGGGTCCAGCCGCTGATGTGCGGCTCCCGCAATATATTCGGAGACCAGTGCCGTGTGCAGGGAATCCGGCAAGGCAGCGAAGACGTCACTGTTGTCCGCGACGAGCCGGAAGAATCGGACCCCCACGGGTCCAGGGTCACCACGTCCCACAAGTACAAACTGCCGTAGTCGCGTCCGTGTATCAGGTGGGCTCCCAGGGCGACGGCGCCGCCGATGTCGTGTGCGACGACGAAGGGGCGCTCCAACCGCCAGTGGTCGAGCAACATCGCGAAACGCAGCATCTGGGTGGGTAGATCGGTCCGCACATCGGATCCCTGTGCGGAGCGGCCGTATCCGGGCATGTCCCACAGGTAGACGCGATCCCCAGCGCTGAGGTGGCGAGCAGCCTGCGCCCACACCTGAGCCGACCAGGGTGTTCCATGGCAGAACACCACACCGGCGGACGGTTTCGCTGGGTCGAGTTTCAGCTCGTAGGTCGCGACGGTACTGCCGCCAACAGACACGTAGATGGGCTCCGGTAGATCGAGTCTGCTTGCGTCCATACGATTGGACCCTAGAACTTCAGGTCGACCTGAAGTCAATGTGCGATCATCGGCACGGTGAAGATCGGAGAGGTTGCCGAGGAGCTCGACGTTCCGACCCATGTCCTGAGACATTGGGACGACGTGGGTGTTGTTGTGCCCGAGCGTCTACCGTCGGGCCACCGCGATTACAGCGAGGAGCATGTGCGACGACTGCGGGTATTGCAGGCCTGTCAAGGCGTCGGGATCAGCTTGGCCGATATTCGCCTGATACTTCATCGAGACGAGCTCGGACGAACCGCAGTCATCGAAGAACAACTGGCTCGAATACGACGGCAACAAGCTCAACTCGACCATGCCGAGCGCTTTCTGACGCACGTCGTCTCGTGCACACATGATCTGCTCACCCGATGCCCGCAATGCAGCGAGTATTCGATCGCGTCGACCCCACCGCCATGATGAGACCCACTCAGGAGGACTGAGCTTCCAACACCTCCGCCAGTCTTGTCAGGTCGTCGGCGACCGTTGCGAGATCGCGTTCGAATTCTTCATCGCTGAGTTCGATCTGGCGGACCGTGAACAGAATCTCCGCGCCGTTCGGATGGCTCAGTACTCGAACGGGATTGTTCACCACCGTCCCTGACGGCAACGTCACGTCATGATCGAGGACACCGAGGTCGTTGTGTGGCACGAATCGGACTGTCACCTGCCCCATCGGCGATTCAGCAATGAGTCGATCGCCGTCGATGGTCACGGGACTGTTCGCCAATCCTGCTGCCCATCTGGGTAAGTTCGCGGGATTGACTGCGAACTCGTACACCTCCTCGGGTGTGCGCCCTATGACTCGACTGACGTGTCGACTTGCCACAACGAGTTCTGGATTCATAGCAGCGACACTACGACGACGGGCCGCGACGTTCTGCCGGAAATCGGACCTGCGCCGAAGTCGTGAGTGCACGAACCTAGCCACACACGTGGGACTTGAACATGTTCAAACTGCGGTCTATGGTCGAATTTGAACACGTTCAGAAATGAGGCGAATCGATGGCGCGCACGTCCGAGACTCGCGACAAGGTGGTCGAGGTAGCTCTACGCCTCTTTCGCGAGGAGGGGTTTCAAGCAACCACGATGCGTCGCATTGCCGACGAAGCGGGTGTGTCGCTCGGCAATGCCTACTACTACTTCGCCGGCAAGGACGAACTGGTCAACGAGCTGTACATGGTGATTCAGCGCGATCATCGCGAGCGCGCGCTCAGCGTTCTCGTCGACGGCGGATCGCTATCCGAAAATCTAGCCGCCGTATTGCATTCCGGCCTGGACGTGATGGAGCCCTATCACGCGTTCGGTGGATCTTTCCTGCACTTGGCGCTGCCGACGACCACGAGCTCCAGTCCGTTCTCGGAAGAGTCTTCCGACGCCAGATCCATGGCCATCGATCTCATGCGAGTCACCCTGAGCGCATCGAAACAGAAGGTTCCGGCGTCACTGAAAGACGCTCTCCCGACACTGCTCTGGATGATCTACATGGGAGTCACTCTGCACTGGGTGACCGACTCCTCGGACAACCAGCGACGCACGCGCGTACTGGTCGACGGGCTCGTGCCCGTCGTATCCAAGGCCGTGCGCCTTGCTCGTCTCCCCGTGGCGCGGGGGTTGGTCACCGACGTGGCCGGTCTCCTGAAACGAATGACCTCTCCGGAAGGGTTGGGCCAGTGAACGATTCACCATCGACTGTCGTCATCTGCGGTGCCTCCGGCTACATCGGCCGGTATCTGCGTCGCCACTACGAAGAACGCGATATCCAAGTCAAGACCATCGGGCGCGGAACATCCAGCGATGCAACGTGGTCCGACCATCGCAGCATTGTCGATGTTCTCGACGGTGCCGATCTGGTCGTCAATCTCGCAGGCCGCTCGGTGAGCTGTCGCTACAACAAGAAGAACGCAGACGAGATCATGTCGTCGCGCATCCAGACGACGGCCCAACTCGGCCGTGCCCTGGCCGACGTCAAGACCGCACCCGAGTTGTGGGTCAACGCCAGTACCGGAACCATCTATCGCGATTCCCGTGATCGGCCGATGGACGAACTGTCGGGTGAGCTGGGGTCGGGTTTCTCGGTCGAGGTCGCCCGTGCCTGGGAGCGTGAATTGTTCGACGCCGACGTGGCCATTCGGAAAGTAGCGCTTCGCATGTCGATCGTGTTGGGTGCAGGCGGAGGAGCTATCAATCCGATCATCGACCTGGCACGAGTCGGACTCGGCGGCACGATGGGCGACGGCGGTCAGATGTTCAGCTGGGTGCACGTCGCAGACGTTGCACAGGTTTTCGATCATCTCTACGACAACCGAGGAATTTCCGGCCCCGTCAACGTCGCCACTCCGTTTCCGGTGACCAACACAGAGCTGATGCATCAGGTCCGGAATGCACTGGGCCGCAGTCACGGTCTACCGACACCGGCGTGGCTGCTTCAGTTCGGTGCACGGGTGATTCGCACCGAGGCCGAACTGGTCTTGAAGAGTCGCTGGGTGGATCCACAAGTGTTGACAGACAGCGGTTTCGAGTTTCGATATCCGAGGCTGGACGACGCGCTGGCGAACATTGCATCCGAGACGCCCCGAGGGTTGCTCCCCGTCGCCCTGGGATGACGGGGAGCTCCTCGATCTCTACACCAGCGACGCAGACAACCCGCCGTCCAGGATGTAGTGGCTACCGGTGATCCAGGACGCGCGGTCGGATGCGAGGAACAACGTCACCTCGGCGATGTCCTCCGGTGTTCCGAGCCGTCCTTGTTTTGCGGCGACCAGGTCACCGAATGGAATCTGGGTCGCAGCCTCGAAGTCCGGGACCAAGCGGTCGACCATTGCGGTATCGGCGAATCCGGGACACACGGCGTTCACGCGCACTCCCGATGCTCGCATCTCGATGGCCGCGACCCGGGTGAGCTGGATGACCGCAGCCTTTGTGGCGCAATAGGAACCGAGCAACGCCGTTCCGCCGACGCCGGCCAGCGACGCGATGTTGACGATGTTCCCCTTCGATTCGATCAGCGCGCCGATCGCGGCCTTCATCACCAAGAATGTGCCCTTGACGTTGACGGCGTAGATCTTGTCGAAGCTTTCCGTCGACTGCTGGAGCAGCGGTGACGATACTTCGATGCCGGCGTTGTTGATGACGATGTCGAGACCACCCAGAATCTCGACGGCCTGGGCCACCGCGTTCTGCACCTGACTCTCGTCGGATACGTCGCAGTTGGCGATGCCTGCAGCTCCGATCTCCTCGGCCGTCTTCGCTGCTGCGCCTTCGTCGATGTCGCTGACGACGACGCGTGCACCGCGCTCGATGAACATCGTGGAGATGGCTTTTCCGATACCGGCTCCGGATCCGGTGACGAATACTCGCTTGCCCTCGAACTCGGTCATGGTGTGCTTCCCTTCGATAGTGAGTGAGACATGGTGGTGCGCACTTCGGTCTTGAGGATCTTTCCCACTTTCGAGCGGGGAAGGTCGGTCCATATCTGAATCTGTTTGGGTGTCTTGATGCTTCCGATCTTTGCCTTCACATGGGCGATCAGGTCCGTGTCGGATGCATCCCGACCAGGACGTAGAAGTACTGCGGCGGTGACGCGTTCGCCCCACTTGTCGTCGGGCAGCCCGACGACGGCGCATTCCTTCACCGCCGGATGCGACAGCAGAGCCTGTTCCACTTCGGCCGAGTAGACGTTGAACCCGCCGGTGATGATCATGTCCTTGGCACGATCGACGACGTACAGATAGCCGTCGTCGTCGAGATATCCGATGTCACCGGTGTGGTGCCATCCGTGCGCACCCACTTCGGCTGTGGCGTCGGGATTCTCGTGATAGCCCTGCATCACCAAAGGCCCGCGAACCACGATCTCGCCGCGCTCGCCACCATCGACCAACCCACCGTCGTCGTTCATGATCGCCACAGTCGTCAGGGGCGTCGGCTTACCGGCCGAGCTGAGTCGTTCGATAGCGATGGAACCGTCGCTACGGAAGTGTTCGGCCGGAGCAAGAGTGGCGATCATGTTCGGTGCCTCGGTCTGCCCGAAGAGCTGTCCGAGAACCGGCCCGATCCGGGTCAGCGCCTCTTCCAGTCGAGTCGGCGACATCGGCGCGGCCCCGTACCAGAGGCACCGCAGCGACGACAGGTCCGTGATGTCGAGATCCGGATGATCGAGCACACCGTAGATCACGGTCGGCGGAAGAAACGCGTGGGTGATTCCGTGTTGCTCGATGAGGGAGAGGAACTTTCCGACGTCCGGAGCGCCCATGACAACGACGTGTCCACCCAGACTGAGGATGGGAAACGTCAGCACTCCGGCAGAGTGCGTCAGTGGGGCGAGAGCCAAGTAGCGAGGCCGGTCGCCGAAGGGGTAGCTCATGAGTGCGGTTGCCGTGGAGGTCATCATGTTCTCCTCGGTCAGTCTCACTCCCTTGGGTTTTCCGGTCGTGCCACCTGTGCCGGCGATCATGCACAGGCCGTCCGCCGGTCGTCTGTCGATCACAGAATCGGAGCCGTGTTCGACGAGCCATCGCTCGTAGGAGAATGCTCCCGGCACGTCGCCGTCCAGACAGACGAGCAATTCCAACCGAGGAAGCTGGTCGCGAATGCGACCGACCAGGTCTGCAAAGGCTTTCTGGAAGAACAGGAATCGACAACCGAACAGATCGAACAGTTGCCGATTCTCGTCGGCTTCGTTGCGTGGGTTGATCGGGCACCACACTGCCCCTGCTCGCGAAATCGCAAACACGCAGGTCAGTGCCAGCGGGTCGTTGGCGGAGAGCACCGCGACCCGATCGCCGACCTCGATTCCGTTGTGCTGCAACGCAGCGGCGATGGTCACCGTGTCGTCGTACACCTGGCCGTAGTTTCGAGTGGTGTCACCGATGGTGAGACAGGGGGCATCTCTGCCCAGCGACACCCCTTTGTCGAGGTAGTCCGACAACCGCATCGGCCCAGTCCTCAGCTGTGCGCGGTGACGATGGGTTCGAGCACCAGCCCGAAGGCGCGGAGCACGCCGAGCAGTTCCCGATGCCCGAATGCCTGGCAGCTGGACGCGAAGCCCACCTTCTTCGGCGGTCCCTGCAGCAGATGCGCCGCGGCGAACGCGTTGAGTAGTGCGGTCTGCTTGTAGTTGCAGTTGCCGTGAATCACCGTGTGCACGCGTCCGAGGGGTCCCGACGCGTAGACCGAGTCGAGTGAGGTGTTGATGCGCGGATTCTCCCGGGGAGGTGTCTCGCTTCGTACCGAGGCAGAGACCGTGTCGATGATCTGGTACTTCTCTGCATCCGACTTGCCCTCCATCTGAGCCATTGCGGCGGAGATGATTTGGGGTACCGCCAGCATGAGGGGCTTGTTGATCACGCCGCCGAGGGCGCGAGCGTTCGCTACTCGAGGGTCGTTCTTGAACCACACCGGATGGGATGTCCCGCCCCACGGAAGCGCCAGGCCCAGGTCGTGCTGGCCGGGCACCACTACCTGCATGACTCCGTCGTCCGGCCACTCCACGTATTCGTTCTGTTCGAGGTAGTAGGCCTTGGAGAACGCGGCGTTCGTCAGAATCGTATTGGTCGACGCGACCGTCGGATGTCCCTTCCAGAAGACCTCGATGTCGAGGGTGTCCAGGCCCGGTGTCTCGAGGCAGATGTTCGCGGCGATCTCGCCGATGCTGTACATCTGCGCCAAACCTGGAGTGAGCACCAGGTTTCGGGAGGCGAACTCGGCACCGTATTTGGTTTCGGCGTCGATCATCCAGTCCTGCTCACCGGTGGTGTCGGTGTAGTGCGCCCCGATCTCGATGCAGGCCTGGGCCACCTCGTGACCGAATCGAGAGAACGGCCCGACCGTGTTGAGGACGATCTCGGCCCCACGAAACGCCTCGGCCAGGGCCGCGGCCGTGTGTTCGACCTCGACGACGTCGTGTTCGACGGTCTCGATACCGGGCACCGCGTCGAGAATGCCTTTGACGCGGCCTTCGTCGCGTCCGGCTGCGAGGAACGGAATGTTGTACTCGCGCAGGTACTCACAGATGAGTCGGCCGGTATATCCCGATGCACCGTAGACGACGACGCGCTTGTCCGTTGGCATGGAAAGTCCTCTCGTGGATGGCCCGTCCGCACGGCGGACCGAGTTGGGTTTCGAGTTCGAGTACCGGAGGGGACGCATCTGCATCCACCGTTCCGGCATGTGCTGTGGGTCACAGTAAGCTAGAATTTGAACAGCCGTCAAGCTTTTTCTTGACAACTGTCCAGGACGGGCGAAATGCAGTGGTTCGCGAACTCGCCGTCGGGCATACACTGGGAGACCTACGCGCGGAAAGGACCCGGACCATGACACAGACGGTCGATCCGCGCGCGCGTATCGAAGAGCGCGCTCGCAACAAGTTCGAGTCCAAACGAACCGAACTGGCGCAGGCGACGCTGCACACGCTGGCCGAACTGGGTTATGCGCGCACCTCACTCCGCGAGATCGCACAGAATTCCGAGTTCTCGCATGGCGTCCTGCACTACTACTTCACCGACAAACTAGACCTCATCACGCACGCAGTTCGCCAGTACGAGGCCATCTGTGTCACCCGCTACGACGAGGTGGTGGCCAACGCGGTCGACGCCACGGGCCTCTACGCGGACTTCGAGGCCAAGTACTTCGCCACTCTCGCTGCGGACGCCGGCATCCATCGACTCTGGTACGACCTGCGGAATCAAGCCCTGTTCGACGACTCGTTCCGTACCGAGGTGCTCGAGATCGAAGAGCGTCGGGTGGACATGATCTGGCGCGTTGTTGCGCGCTACTGCGACCTTCGCGGAACCACGCCGTCACTCGATCGGGCGTCGGCGTATGTCCTTCTCGACGGCATCTTTCAGCGGGCCCTTCTGCACCACCTCGCAGGAAAGCCGGCCGAGATCGACGCCGCGCGAGCACAATTGCGCTCCGCTTTCGCGATGGTGGATTGCTCGACGCCTCAGTAGGTCCCCGGCCGGGTCCCCGTGTAGATGCCCGGCACTCGAAAACGCAGAGGTGCCTCCTCGTATTCTTCGAGCGCGTGTGCCGTCCAACCCACGATTCGGGCGAGTGCGAACACCATCTCCGGTGTGTCCGCTTTGAGTCCGTAGGCAAGGGCGAACGTGGCGAGAGCAAAGTCCGAATTGGGAAAAGTATCGAACCGATCGCTCACCTCGTCGATGACGACATCCGCGGCAGCGATCACCGAGGAATCGGCACCGTGTGCAGGATCTCGGAGCAACCGAAGCAGTTCCTCCGCACGTGGATCTCGGTCGGTGTAGACGACGTGACCGAACCCTGAGATACGCGTTCCGGACCTCAATTGTGTTGCGAGAGCTGCTACCGGATCATCGATCGCCGTCGCCAAGAACCTGTACACGGGGTCGGCAGCGGAACCGTGCAGGGGGCCGTCGATGCACCCGAGTCCCGCCGCGAGAACCGAATACAGATTGGCACGGGTGCTCGCCGCCACTCGAACTCCGAGGGTCGAGGCCGCCAGACCGTGCTCGGCCATCAACACCAGCGCTGCCTGCAGCGGGACTCGTCCACGTGGATCCGATACATCGGACTTCACTGCCGCCCAAACAGATTCCGTCACCGATACTTCCGAGGGTTGCCCGCCGAGGGCCGCGCTCACCGTGGCCAGCAGCTGCCCCGCTTCGCGCACCACCGAGGAGGAGCCGATATCGAATCGCAGCGGGCGGTAGGTGGCCGCTACATCGACGGCTATGCGTATCCGATCGATCGAGCGGCAGTCCGGTGCCATAGCCGCCAGTGCTTGCCGACATCGTTGCACCACTGCGGAATCGGCATGAAATTGCACGTCTTCCGGCAGCTCACCGGTCCAGACGAAGTGTGCAACCGACTCGAACGAGAGAGAACTGAGTTGAACGGCATCACGCCCCCGGTAGTACAGATGCCCGTCGTCGATCAGTGTGGTCTGGGTCCGAATACGTTCCACTGCACCGATATCGGTGCGACGGGCTGTGTCACGGCCGGCGAGCGCTTCCACCTCGTCGACGTCGAACACACTCCCCCGCACCCCGGGCAGTCGAGTGCTGGTCAGTAGCCCGCGGCTGACATAGGCGTACACCGTCTCAGGCTTGACGCCCAGTCGCGCTGCGGCCTGGGCCGTGGTGAGCAGATTTCGGCCGTCGTTCGACGTCATGCTCGTCCTTCGTATTGACTGGATCAACATTGACAACAATCAACAGTAACGCGGATCGTAGGGGTTGACCAGGACAAAGGAGATCAGTCATGACCGTTCTCGAAGCCCCACGCGGGCTCCACAACGTCGTCGTCACCACCACCTCGATCGGAGACGTGCGAGGTGACGAGGGGTTCTATCACTACCGCCAGTACTCGGCCATCGACCTGGCTCTGACGGGCACGTTCGAGGATGCCTGGTTCCTGATGGTCGAAGGCCGGTTGCCAAGCGAGACCGAACGCGCCGAGTTCCTGCACGCGGTGGCACCTCTGCGAGTGCTGCCGGACGACGTCGCCGCCGCCGTGAGAACGGTCGCGCAATCAGGACCCGCGCAGCCCCTCTTGGCGTTGCGGACGGTACTGTCCGGTCTGGCGGGCGCGGTACCGCTGTACGAGTCGTCGGAGGCGGACAAGCGGACCACGGCTCTACGCCTGTGCGCGATGACGCCGACCATTTTGGCTGCCGTGCACAGGATTCGGTCCGGCAAGCAACCCGTCGAGCCGCGCGAAGACCTGACAATGGCACAGAACTGGCTGTTCATGATCACCGGTGAAGTGCCCGACGCCGACCGCGCCCGAGCCGTCGACCGCTACCTCACTGCCACGATCGATCACGGATTCAACGCCTCGACGTTCACCGCACGGGTTGTCGCGTCGACGGGGTCGGACATCGCGTCCGCGGTGTGCGCAGCGATCGGGGCGTTCGCCGGTCCATTGCACGGAGGCGCGCCGGATCGCGCCCTCGACGGGCTCGACGAGATTATCGACATAGAATCCGCGGATGTGTGGGCACGCTCGAAAATCACGGCAGGCGAACGAATCATGGGATTCGGGCACCCGGTGTATCGAACCGACGACCCCCGATCGGTGATGCTGCGCGAGACTGCGCAGGAGATGGGCGGAGAGCTCATCGACAAGGCTGTGCAGGTCGAGAAGGTCATCGCCGCTGCGCTCGCAGATCTGAAGCCGGATCGAAAGCTGTACGCCAACGTGGAGTACTACGCCGGCGTTGTGATGGAACTGTGCGGGATTCCGCGATCGATGTTCACCCCCACGTTCGCGTGCAGCCGCATGGTCGGGTGGTGCGCCAACATCGTCGAACAGTCACACGACAGCAAGATCATTCGCCCGATCGCCCGCTACGACGGTCCAGTGCCTTCGGCAGTGGTGCGGATAGGTGCCGCCCAGGGCACTTGACCGCGCCACTGCGGCGAAGCCGCACCGAGGTGTGCCATGATGGAAAACGCGCCTCGGTGCGCAGCGGCGGTGGGGCTCGCCGTAACCGAACCTCGGTCTTCGGACCGACAACAGTCCCTGTCTCGGCAGTCGCATGTCCGCAGATAGGGAGAAGTTCGATGAACGAATTCGACGAGACGCAGAGCGGTACCTCCGCCGACCGATCCATGCCGGTGGACCCCGACAGCCCGGGTTCGTCACGCCCACTGCACCTCCAACCACAAGCGATCGCGGCGGTAGCTCTCGGCGGCGTGGTGGGTACGGGTATTCGCTACGGCGCGGAGTCCGCGTACCCGGCCGTCGCCGGCTCGTTCCCGTTCACCACTCTCGTCATCAACCTCACCGGTGCGTTCGTCCTCGGAATGCTGCTGGAGCGCCTCGCACTGGCCGGCCCCGACCAGGGATGGCGACGCCGGATCCGGTTGTGCATCGGCACCGGGGTGCTCGGCTCGTACACCACGTACAGCTCGTTCGCCCTCGAGACCGTGGAGCTGCTACGAGATCATCGTGTGGTCGCTGCAGCGGTGTACATGACCATCAGCGTGGTCATCGGAACGTTCGCGGCCGGAGCGGGCATCGTTCTCGCGCAACGGTTCGGCACCCGGGCGGAGGAGAAGCGATGATCGCACTGTGGGTCGTTCTCGCCGGAAGTGCAGGGGCGGTCAGCAGATTCGTGCTCGACGGCGTCATCCGATCACGGCGGAAGACCGAATTTCCCTACGCCACAGTGCTGATCAACGTCACCGGATCAGCTGTGCTCGGTATCGTTGCGGGGTTGGTGGCGTTTCGCTCGGCTCCGGAACAGGTCCAGGCAATAGTCGGCGTCGGATTTTGTGGTGGCTACACCACTTTCAGCACGGCAAGTGTGGAGACCGTGCGCCTACTCGAACGGCGACGTTACGGCCTCGCGGCATACAACGCTATCGGTACGGCACTGAGTACCACCGCGGTCGTCGGCGTGGCCATGATCGCCACGGCGTACATGTAATGACGGGTCGTTCGATCTCCGCGTTCGCTCACGCAACGCACAAGGAGCGATGACATGGCTCAGTACTGGAGTACCTTCCAGACAGCGGACCCCGACGGCGAAATTCCCGACGGTCTGCCCGACGGGCGATACGTTGCGGTCATCCCGAGTGGACATGGTGCGCTGACTGCGTGGGTCGCCGGACCCAGACGGTGCTACCGAACTCCCTACCCCGCGGCCGCGCACCCTCCTATCAGGGTGACTCGCGGTCATCCCGGCAGAACGCCGGCGGAAGTGTGGTTCGAGCCCTACACCGAAGCCGACTTGAAGGACGAGAACGACGACATCAATTCCTACCTGGCCGAGGCCGGTGTCCGCTTGCGACCCCATGGATACCGTTGGCACGTATTGGTTCCCGAACACATCGAGGACGGTGAGGCGCTGGAAAGCGCACTGCGTGAGAAGAACAAATACGTCGATCCAGTGGAGGTGTACGCCGCCGTCAAGGAGCTGTACGAAATGATGCAGAAGGGGATACCACCGACTCTGTCACACTACGACTATTGAGGTTCCCCCCGGAAAGTGGACAGTGGTTACGCGGCCATGACAGGCGCGATCAGTGACTGTTCGTAGTTGGCGGGGCTGAGCATCCCGATTGTGGAG